>CAYTQL010000006.1:9969-22191 GCA_964439555.1 uncultured Planctomycetaceae bacterium
GCGCAGTGGGAACAACGAGTCACCGAGCGGCTGCTGGCGGCGCGGCGCGAGGCTCCGGACGCCCCGGCCGACTCGCAACTGCGCCAGGCGCTCTCGGCGACGTTCGCCGTCGCCCCGCGGGTGATCGACATGCTCGTGGGCTTCATCGAACAGTGGGACCGCATGGACACGGTGACCATCGACTTCCGCCGCCGGCGCGGGGAGACGCTGGTGGGCTTTACCATGGCGACCCAGCCCGGGCGGGAGGTCCGCATGCGCAAGATGGTCCCCTTTCAGCCCATCCTGGCGCTGGAGGGCAAGGGGAGGGTGGTTTTCGGTCCGAAGCTGGAGAGCACCGGCGCGTACGCGATCCTCTTCGAGCCCATCGACGGGGGCGTGAAGCTGAAGTTCGAGGGGCTGATCTACCCGCTGATCCGCCTGTTCGCCGCGCCGATCGAGAGCGGAACGGTTCGGGAGGTCCGCGTCGCCCGCGCGTCCCCCCCGGAGGGGCGCGGCATGCTGAGCGTGGCGCTGTTGATGGAGACCGACGACCCCGACGACCCCCGCCGACTCATCAGCTACCTCCAGGAAACGCCCAAGCGACTGGAACGCTCCGCCTTCGCGGTGGAGGTCGTCGAAGGCGAGCCGCGGCGCGTGTTCAACTACATCACCCCCGAACGCCGCTACACCTGGCAGAGCGACGCGGAGGGCAAGTAGCGATCGGCAGGGCGTTTACGCCGACGCGGCCACCTGGCGGGACTCGGTCGAACGGTTTTCCAGCGCCGCGACGATGCCCTCGTTGAGCTCGCCGGCGCTGAAGATCGGCTTCATCAGCAGCTCATCGCCGCCCTGCTGCCACAGACGCCAGGCGCGATCGTAGCGATCCATGTGCTCGGTGAGCAGCACGGCCGGGCGGTTCGGAAGGGCCTGAACCTGCTCGAGCAGCCCGCCCTCGGCCACTTCGCCGGCGAGGACGACGAGGTCCGGCTCCCAGTGGCGCGCCCGGGTCAGGGCGACGGAGGGATGGTCCCGCACGACGAGGTTCGCGTGGGCTTCGAGATACCGGCGCGTCGCCTCGGCAAAACGCCCGTCGGGTTCGACGATCAGCACTTTCATCCTTCACTCCTTTGAGAAGAGGGCTTCGGATGTGCCCACTGTCTTTATCGGCGCTTCAGCGCAGAGCATGAGGTGGAAAACCGGGGACGATCCGTAAAATCCGAAAATCCAGCACAGACTACCCAGACGACGACGGCGACAAGCTCGCGGCGCCCGGCGCCCGCCCAAGGACGGACCCGCGGCATGCAGGGCGGCGGATCTCGCGAGGAACCGAACGGTTTCGGCTGCGACTGGAAACCGGCGCGGGCGGGCTTAGAATGTGGCGACACCGACTGCTGGGTAAGTCAGGGAGCACAATGGACATCAACATTCGTATCGCCGGAGAAGCCGGACAGGGCGTGCAGACCACCGGGAACCTCCTCGTCGGGGCCCTGTCGGACATGGGCCTGCACGTCGCTTCCACCAAGAGCTACATGTCCCGCATCCGCGGCGGGCTGAACTGGTACGACATCCGCATCGGCGACGAGCCGCTCTACGCCGGGCGGGACGACGCCGATGTGCTCGTTGCCCTCTCCGACGGGTCATGGAGCGTGCTGGCCCCGGAGGTAACCGACGGCGGCGTGGTGCTTTACGACGGCGAGGAGCCCCCGGAGCTTCCCGAGGGCTCGCGGGGGGAATTCGAGCTTCTCGCGATCGACCTCGCCGCGGCCGCCAAGGAGGCCGGGGCGCCCAAGATCATGGCCAATACCGTCGCCGCCGGGAGCGTCTACCGCTTTCTCGGGTACGACGCCGACCCGCTGTGCAACCACCTCGGGAAGGTCTTCAAGAAAAAGAGCGACGAGGTCGTCGAGCAGAATACCGCCTGCGCCCGCAAGGGCTTCGAACTGGCCGAGGAACAGGCCGGCGCCGTCGACGCCCCCGAACCGGGCGGCGCGCCGACGGTCGCCTACGGAGGGGCGGACACGATCGGCCTGGCGGCGGCCGTCGCGGGGGTCAAGCTGGTCAGTTGCTATCCGATGACCCCCGGGACCGGGACTTTCAACGCCCTGGCGAGCCTTTCCGACCGCTTCGGGATCGTCGTCGAGCAGGCGGAGGACGAGATCGCCGCGGTGAACATGCTCTGCGGCGCGACCTACGCCGGCGTTCCGTCCCTGGCGAGCACCTCCGGCGGGGGCTTCGCCCTGATGGCCGAGGGGCTCTCGCTGGCGGGGATCATGGAGCTTCCGATCGCCGTCGTCGTCGCCCAGCGTCCCGGACCGGCGACCGGGCTGCCGACGCGGACGGGTCAGCAGGACCTGCTGTTCGCCCTCAATGCCGGGCACGGCGAGTTCGCCCGCGCCGTCTACGCCCCCGGAACCATCGAGCAATGCTACGAGCTGACCCGACGGGCCCTCGAGACCGCCCACGCCTCTCAGACCCCGGCGCTCCTCCTGACCGACCAGTACCTCCAGGACATGCAGCGGAACATCGAGCCGGTCTCCGAAGAGCCGGAGACGATCGACCGGGCGATCGTCCCCGGCGGCAAGGACTACCGGCGCTACGCCCCGAGCGACGACGGCGTCAGCCCGCGGGCGATCCCCGGCGGCGACGCGTTCGTGGTGGTCGATTCCGACGAGCACACCGCCGACGGGCACATCACCGAGAACCTCGAGGCGCACCTCGAGCAGCAGAACAAGCGCATGCGGAAGCTCGAAGGCATGCGGGCCGGGGCGATCCCGCCCGAACGCTACGGACCCGACGACGCCGAAACGCTCCTGCTGTGCTGGGGCAGCACCTACGGGCCCGTCCGCGAGGCGGTGGACCGCCTCGGGGCAGGCGACGAGCCGGCCGCGATGCTCCACTTCGCCCAGCTCTGGCCGCTCGACGACGAAACGGTCGCCGAGGCGATCGGCAGCCCCGACCGCCTCGTGTGCATCGAAGGCAACCAGACCGGGCAGCTCGCGACGCTGCTGACCCAGATCAACGCCATCGGACAATGCGAACTCCTGCTCCGATACGACGGCATGCCATTCACCGCACAATGGATCATCGAACGGCTTTGAACGGTATTGAGCAGGATGAAAAGGATGAACGGGATACGACAGGAACCCCATTCGCTTCCATCCCCTTCCTCCTGCGCAAAGGACAAACGAGAAGAGGCAACATGAGACCGAGTGACTGCGACAAGCATCCTGCCTGGTGCCCCGGGTGCGGGAACTTCCCGATCCTGAAGGTCCTCAACCGCGTGCTGGACGAAACCGGGATCGACACCCGCAAGCTCGTGCTGGTCAGCGGTATCGGCCAGGCGGCCAAGATGCCCCACTACCCCGACAAGCCGGTGAACGTCTTCAACGGACTCCACGGACGCGCGCTGCCCGCGGCCACGGGGATCAAGCTGGCCAACCACGACCTCCAGGTCGTCGTCACCTCCGGCGACGGCGACATGTACGGCGAAGGCGGGAACCACTTCGTCCACAGCGTCCGGCGGAACATCGGCGTCACGTGCTTCGTGCACAACAACCAGGTCTACGGGCTCACCAAGGGTCAGGCCTCCCCGACCTCCGACCCGGGCTTCCTGACGAAAATCCAGTCCCACGGCGTGCTGCAACTGCCCTTCAACCCCATGGCCATCGCGATCGCCGAGGGCGCCGGGTTCGTCGCACGCAGCTTCTCCGGCGAACAGGACCACCTCGCCGAAATGATGGCGCTCGCGATGGAGACCGAGGGCTTCGCCCTGCTGGACATCCTCCAGCCCTGCGTGAGCTTCAACAAGGTCAATACCTTCAAGTGGTACAAGGAGCGGGTGAAGAAGATCGGCGACGATCACGACCCCTCGGACCGCGCGGCCGCGCTGGATCTGGCGTTCACCTGGGGCGAGGAAATCCCCATCGGCGTGTACTACAAGTCCGGGCGACCGAGCTACGAAGCCCAGGTCCCCGCCCTGGAGAAGGAATCCCTCGTCGCCCAACTGGCGTAAGCCGAAGGCAGGCGGCGCCGCTGGGCGCGGGGCGACGCTCCGCTCGAGCGGATCTGCGCCGGCGGCCCGGTCGCCTTACGCAACCGTTGCCGGGCAACTCCCGACGTTCACTCGCGTTCCCGGGTCCGCCAGGTCCGACCGGACGTACGCCAGGGCGATCGGCGCCTTGCGCTCCGGGCTGTAGGCCCCGCTGGTGATCTGCCCGACCTCGGCGTCGCCGTCGAGGATGCGGTCGCCGAGGCGCGGAATGCAGCCGCCCCGGGCGGTGCTTTCGTCCGAGGCGAACTCGAGCCGCACCAGCCGCCGGGCCGGGGTCTTCCCGGCGAGCTCGCGCGCCGCGGGGGCCCCGAGGAATTCATGATCGAAGTCCAGCCGCTCTCCGAGCCCGCCCATGAAGGGGTCGGTCTGTTCGCTGAGTTCGTGCCCGTAGCGAGGGACGCCCGCCTCGACGCGGAGGAGGTCCCGCGCGGCGGCGCCCACCGGCGGCAGGGCGCTGTCGCCCGCCTTGCGGGTGATGAAGTCCCACCCCAACCCGGCGGCCATGTTCGGCAGCATCACCTCGACGCACCACAGACCGGTGGACCCGGCGCGGGCGGCGATGTACCGGGCGATCATGAGCATGCCCATCTTCACGCCCCCGCGGGGCAACTCGGACGCCTTGAACGGCAGCACGGCGTCGAGGACCTCCGCCCCGGCCGGTCCGGCGACGCCGATCTGCGTGGTCTTCCGGGACTGGTCGTCCACGGTCGCGTCGAAGTCGCCGGCCAGTGCCTGCAAGTGAACGAGGACCTTCTCCCGGCAGGCGGGAGAGGTCGTCAGCACCCACCAGTTTTCCAGGCGGAGCAGGAACCCGCAGTCGAGGATGCCCGCCCGCTCGTTGAGCAGCAGCGTCAGCGCGGCCGAGTCGTCCTCCTGCCGCGCGACGTCGTGCGTGCAGGCCCGTTCGAGCAGCTCGAGGCTCTCGTCCCCGCGGATGCGGATACGCCCGAGGTTCCCGGCGTCGTAGACGCCCGCCCGCCGACGGACTTCCGCCGCCTCCTCCAGGGGGCCGGTGTAGCTCAGCGGCATCGCCCAGCCGCCCTCGTCCCCCATCGACGCCTCCATCGCCACGTGCCGCGAATGCAGCGGCGTTTTGAGCAGGTCTTCAGTCATGGCGAAAGGATAGGGACCGGACCGGACGACGACAACGGTTCACCCCGGCGGTCCGTTCTCGGCGCCTCTGCGATGAGCCGCCGGCGTCTGTTCCTTCTGGAGCTGGAGCCACCTGGCAAGCCGACGGGCGCGGCGGCGGGCTCGCGCGACGTCGCCCGGCTCGGCCGCCCGTCCGCTCCAGCGGAGGCGGTGGTGGAGCCAGACCAGCTCGGCGACGAACGCCGCGGGCAGGCGCAGGGCGCAGGTCGCGCGGTCGGCGAGTTCGCCGAAGGTCTGGGCGGGTCCGCGGCGCAGGCCCCGGCGACTGAGCGCCTCGAGGAAGGGGCTGAGGTACTCCGGCAGGCCGGGGACGCGGTCCGACGCGCGGCGCTTGCGGCGCTGCCGCCGACGGCGGATCAGCACCCCCCACCCGATCAGGACGATCAACCCCCCGAGCACCCACAGGAGGCTCCGGATCGCCTCGGTCACCTCTCCGTGGACCAGCAGGTCCACCGCCGCCTCCTGCGCCCGGCGCAGGAGCGTCATCAACCGGGTCCAGACCTCCGAGGCCGCGCGAAGCAACCAGAAGCCCAGCTCCGAGCGGTCCGAGGAGTCGTAAGCGATCACGTGCTGGTACCAGTAGAACTGGATGTCCGACCAGAACGCCTTGAACCGGGCGTACCAGCCGCGATCGGCCGCCGCGGTTCGCCCGGCCGCCGGGGTCGGGTCCACGATCGCCCAATCGGTCCCCGGCGAGTAGACCTCGACCCAGGCGTGGGCGTCGCGGTCGCGGACGACGTAGGCCTCCTGTACCGGATCGTACTCGTCCATCAAGTACCCGCCGACCAGCCGGGCGGGTACGCCGAGGGCGCGGCACATCACCGTCAGGGCGGAGGCGAAGTACTCGCAATGCCCCCTGCGCGTGCGGAAGAGGAACTCCTCGATCGCGTCGGCCGAGGGGTCCACCTCGGAGAGGTCCAGCGTGTAGTCGCAACGTTCCCCCAACCGCTCGCTGAGCCGGCGGGCGATTGCCAGGTCCCACCGGCCGCGCTCAGTCGCGCCCGCGGCGCGGCGGCGGCGTCGGCGCAGGTCGGCGGTCCACTCCAGCGCCAGCGACTCGACGCGCGGGCGGATCGGCACATCCGCGAGATATCGCCCCACCTCGCGGGCGTTCATGACCCGCAGCCACTCGCGGGCCGGGTCGCTGAACGGACGGGCGGGCGACCAGGTGCGGTACGTGACGCTGTTGCCCGAGAGGCGCTCGGCGGGCACGCGAGCGATCAGCCCGGGCCCGAGCCGCGGTCGATACTCGGCCATCTCGATCCGCACCGGCGGATACGGCGTGAAGAGCGTGGGCAGGCGCCCCGGCGCGAGGGTGACCTCCAGGACCACCGACTCGTCGAGCACCTGCGTCGGCGCCGGGAAATGCCGCACCGGGCTGCGGATTCGCATCGGGCGCCAGCGGTTGTCCTCGTAGCGCTCGAAGATGCGCCCGCGCAGGTAGCGCGCGTCGGTCGGCAGGGCGCCGGCTTCCGGGCCCTGCTCCACCGTCACGTGCATCGCCGCGGTGTCCGACTCGTAGAGGCGGTTCGGGCGCCCCAGGCGGACCTCGTCGGAAAAGCCCGTCCGCGCGCCGGGGGAGTCCATGTGCAGCGCGCTGCCCGCGACCAGGCGCATCCGGGGCGCCAGCAGGAAGGTCGCCACCGCCACGACCAGGACGACCAGGCAGGTCAGCAGCAGTCGGCCCAGCAGGGCCCGACGCGGCCAGTCGCGCATGACGTTCCACGCCACCTGGTCCGGCGAGGGCGGGGCGACCTCGGTGTACAACCGGCGTTTGGCGACCTCGTCGAGCCCGCGCTTGAGCGTGAAAACCATCGTCGTGTAGATCGCCAGCACCAGGTACACCGTCAGGATCGCCGCGAACCACAGCGAGTCGGTGATCAACCCCGCCGCGGTGATCTGGAGCAGCGACAGCGCGACCATCTGCACGTAATCGCGATTGGTCTTGCGCTCGAAGAGTTTGCACAACTGGATCAGGATGATGTAATGCCCCAGGGCGATCAGCGGGGCGAGCTGCTTGACGAGCAGTTCCGCCAGCAGCAGCACCGTCGCCAGGACCACCCCCACGTTCACGTACCGACGGGCCGCGAAAACCTCCTTGTTGTGGTGCACCGCCAGCAGATTGATCCCCACCGCTACGCTGCCCATCAGCAGGTAGAACAGCGTTCCCTCGGCCAGGGAGAACCCCGCCACGCCCAACCAGACCATCCCCATCAGCGGGCGCTCGAGGCGACGCCGCTCGGTCAACTGCATCTCCGCGGTTGAGTAGCTACGAAGAGGCATGGGCCACGTGCGGGTTGTCGGCGTAGAGAGAGTCGATCGCGTCGAGCCGGAGGCGGGTCGCGTGTCGGCAGCGCCGGAGGCCCGGGAGCCGGGCCGGTCCGTCGGAGAGGACGATCACCTGCGCTACGCCCAATCCCTCCGGGCTCGGAGGCGCCGTATCGGGAGATGCGCCGGCGAGGTCGACCTCGGCCAGGGCGTCGAGCAGGTCCCTCCGGCGCCCCCGGCCCGTCGCCGGGCGAAACGTCCGGTGCGTGGTCGCCCCGGCCAGGATGAGCCCCACCTGGTAGCCCCGGCCGAAGGCGTGGTCGATCAGCGTCGCCCCGATGCGGAGCATCTTCTCGCGCCGGGCCTTCGTCCCGCGGGGCAGCACGAGCACCACGCAGAGCACGTCGGGCACCGGGTGGGTCATCTCGCGCACCACCGGCTCGCGCCGCGACGCCGAGCGCCGCCAGTGAATCCAACGGGGGTTATCCCCCTCGCGGTAGTCGCGGAGCCCGAAGAACTCGTCCTGCCCGCCCTGGACGGTGGCCGGGGCGTTCGAGACGCCGACCATCGACCCGCGGGTCAGCAGGTCCGCCCGCAGACGCCCCCGCGCCGGCCAGACGTGCAGCGTGTGCGGCGCGTCCAGACGCCGGGCGGCCGTGACCAGCCCGAAGGGGAACTGCGTCTCCAGGCGGATGCGGGCAAGCTCGATGCGCCCGCGTTTCCGCGCCACGAACCGCCCTCCCGCCCGGAAGCTCGCCAGCGGCGGGAGGTTCACGCAGTACCCGCTGATGCTCTCGACGCCCTCGGGATCGTCCTCCGCCACGCGGAGCCCCAGCACCGAACTGTGCCGACGACGGTTGCGGACGAAGTACGCCAGGTGCACCGTCTGATGCTGCCAGATCCGCCGGGGCGCCTGCCGCTGGACCTCCACGGCCGCGAGCATGCGGTGGGCGAGGATGACGCTGGTGAGCACCGCCCCCATCAGGGCGCCGAACAGCAGGAACATCAGCGCCGACTGGAACCGCGCCGCCCCGACGCCGACCATCAGGGCGATCAGCAGGAACAACCACCCCGCCGGGCTGAGCTTCATCTGCGTCGCGCGGCGGCGGGATCTGCGGAAGCGCCGGAACATCGCGGGCCTCAACCGGGGACGGGAACGGTTTCCAGGATGCGGTTGAACAGCGCCTCGGCCGAGTCGCCGGTCCCGTCGTGGGCGAAGGCCCGGCTCATGAGCCGGTGGGCGCAGACCGGGGCGGCGAGGGATTTGACGTCGTCGGGCACCACGTAGTCGCGCTGCTCGAGCAGTGCCGAGGCGCGGGCGGCCTGCATGAGCCCCAGCGCTGCGCGGGTCGAGAGCCCGACGTTGAGCTGCTCGTTGCGGCGGGTCGCCTCGGCGATCGCCAGGACGTAATCGAGCACCGCGTCGTCCATGTGCACCGCGTCGGTCTGCTCCTGGAGGGCGATCAGGTCGTCGGCGTGCATCACGGGCGTCAGCTCGCCGAGGCGGCGCTGGGCGGGCTGGGTCCGGAGGATGTCCCGCTCGGTCTCACGGTCCGGATAGCCGATGCGGACGCGGATGAGGAAGCGGTCGAGCTGGCTTTCGGGCAGAAAGTAGGTGCCCTCGAACTCATAGGGGTTCTGCGTGGCGAGCACCATGAACGGGGGCCCGAGCGTGTGGGTCTGCCCGTCGGTGGTCACCTGCGACTCGTTCATCGCCTCCAGCAGGGCGCTCTGGGTGCGGGGCGTGGTGCGGTTGATCTCGTCGGCCAGGACGATGTTGGCGAAGATCGGGCCCTTCTTGAAAGCGAACTCGCCGCTGGTCGAGTCGTAGACGCTCACGCCGAGAATGTCGCTGGGCAGCAGATCGGGCGTGAGCTGCACGCGGGAGAAGGTGCAGTCGATGCTCCGCGCGATGGCGCGGGTGAGGATCGTCTTGCCGACCCCCGGAACGTCCTCGAGCAGTACGTGCCCGTCGGCCAGCAGGGCCGCCAGCACCTGGCGCACCGCGCCCGACTTGCCCAGCAGCACCGACTCGATGTTCTGCCGCAATGCCTGAAGCTTCTCGAAATCCGTCATACGGCGTCCCAGCTCCCGCTTTTCCCGCGTGAGGTCTACCCGTAGTATACCTTCTGCTGACCCTGCCGCCGAGAGTTGTATACCCTGCGAGCCGACAGCGGGACGGGAGAAATCGTGTTTACCGGAATCATCCGACATGTCGGGAGCGTCCAGAGCGTCTCGGGACCCGCGGACGCCCGGCGGCTGACCGTCGAACTCGGACCCCTGCGCCGGGACGCCCGCTGCGGCGAGAGCATCGCCGTCAACGGCGCATGCCTGACCATCTCGGCGCTGGAGGGCGAAAGCGGCGTCTTCGACGTCGGGGCTGAAACGCTGGAACGGACCACGCTGGGCGGACTGGCGCGCGGGGACCGGGTGAACCTCGAGCCCGCCCTGGCCCTCGGCGGTCGGCTGGACGGGCACCTCGTGCAGGGGCACGTCGACGGGACGGCTACGGTCCGCGAGGTGAGGCGGTCCGGGCAGTGGGTCCTTCGCTTCGCCGCCGGGGCGGACCTGCTCGCGGGGATGATCCCCAAGGGCTCGATCGCGATCGACGGCGTCTCGCTGACGCTCAACGAGGTGGACGCCGCGGGGTTCTCGGTCGCGCTGATCCCCACGACCCTGGGCGAAACGACCCTCGAAGACCGCCGCCCGGGCGACCGGGTGAACATCGAGACCGACCTGCTGGGCAAGTACGTCCGCCGCCGGCTCGAACAGCTCGGTCACACGGACTCCGGCGGCGGACTGGACCTCCAGAAGCTCCGCGACGCGGGGTTCTGACGACGGGAAGTTCGGATCGCCGATCCCCGATCCCTTGAACCATCCGTTACAATGCCGGGATGGAACCGAAGCGACCGGTCATCGGGATCACCATGGGCGACCCGTGCGGCGTCGGCGCCGAGATCATCGTCAAGGCTCTGGACGACCCGGACGTCCGTCGGCGTGCGCGCTTCGTGGTCTTCGGGCTCTCGGAGCAGCTCGCCTACACGGCCGATTCACTGGAGCGGGACCTGTGGTTCTTCCGCGACCACCACGAGGCGATCCGCCGCTACCCGCACGACCTGGTCGTGCTGGACTACGACGAGCTGGCGATGCCCGTGGTGATGCCCCGCGGGGCGAGCCACATCGGCGGGCGGGCGTCGATGGCCTTTTGCGAAGGGGCGATCGCGGCGCTGCGGAACCGGCAGATCGACGCGGTGGTCACCGCCCCGATCGCCAAGGCGTCCTGGAAGCTGGCGGGCTTCAAGAACTTCGCCGGGCACACCGAGCTGCTGGCCAAGCGATTCCAGGTCCGGCGCTACGCGATGATGTTCGACTCGCCCCGCCTGCGGGTGGTGCTGGCGACGATCCACGATGCGCTCTTCGAGATCGCCAACAAGTTTACCATCGGCTGCGTATTCAACCCCATCGACCTGGCCAATACCGCGCTGCGGGACTGGTTCGGGATCGCCCGCCCCCGCCTGGCGGTCGCGGGGCTCAACCCCCACGCCGGGGAGGAAGGGCACATCGGCGACGAGGAGCGGCGGGTGATCGAACCGGCGATCGTGATGGCGCGGGAGGCGGGCATCGACGTCGAGGGGCCCTTCCCCGGCGACACCGTCTTCCTCAAGGCCCTCGACGGCGGGTACGACTGCGTCGTGGCGATGTACCACGACCAGGGGCTCATCCCCGTCAAGCTGCTCGGCTGGCGGGAGGCGGTCAACCTCACGCTCGGGCTCCCGGTGATCCGCACCAGCCCCGACCACGGAACCGCCTTCGACATCGCCGGAACCGGCCGGGCCGATGCAACCAGCATGACCGCGGCGATCCACCTGGCGATCGACCTCGCCGAACAGGCACAGAAGCCGCAATAGTCGGACGCCCGCCGCCCCTCACCCGTCGAAACGGTTGATGTGCGTCACATCCTTCGCCGCGGGCTTCGGCGGACGCGCCGGTTCCTCGACGGGCCTGCCGATCGGGGTCAGCGACCAGACGCGGTACGCCTCGGGCACCCCGAGCGCCTCGCGGACGAGGTCCTCGCTGCGGCGAAGCGCCCCTTCCACCCAGCAACCCGCGTACCCCAGCGCCACGGCCGCGAGGAGCATGTTCTCCATCGCCGCCGAAGCGTCCTGCACCCAGAACTCCCCGAACTGCGTAGCCTCGGGCTTCACCAGCAGAACGATCGCCGCCGGCGCGCCGTCCATCGCCCGGCCGGCCGGGCGAATGCGGTCCATCAGCGCCGGATCGTCCACGATCACGTACTCCCGCAACTGCATGTTGCATCCGCTCGGCGCCTCGACCCCCGCGGCCACGATCCGCTCGAGAACCTCCCGCGGAACCGGCTCGGGCAGGAACTTCCGCACGCTGCGACGGCGGTTGACGGCCTCGAAGGTATCCATGGTCTCTCCGGTCAGGGACACTGAAATCGGGAATCAGCAGCGCCCCGGGCGGGAACGACATTCCCCGGCCCGGCGTCGGCTGATCTCTGTCGCTACCTCGCGTATTCCACCGCCCGGACTTCGCGGACGACGGTGACTTTCACCTCGCCGGGGTATTCCATCTCGTCCTCGACGCGGCGGGCGATGTCGCGGGCGACCTTCAGCGAGAGCTTGTCGTCGACCTGCTCGGCGTCGACGATCACCCGCACCTCGCGCCCGGCCTGGATCGCGTACGCCTGCTTGACGCCCTCGAACGCCGTGGCGATCTCCTCGAGCTTCTGGAGCCGCTGAACGTAACGC
>CAYTQL010000007.1:0-21920 GCA_964439555.1 uncultured Planctomycetaceae bacterium
CCTGCCCGTGCCACGCATGGGCGAGACGCCCATGCCACGAAGTTGTCGCGCACCCGCAGCGAAGCATGGTGCAAAGTATGGAGGCGACGAGCCCCGCGCCGGTGTATCCTTCGGTGGACCGACCCTGAGACCGAAGGAGCCCTGCCGTGACGCAGACGGACCCCGACATCCTGGTGCGGACGGCGACGATCGACGACCTCGGCGCCGTCTTTCACCTCGGCGAGCGGCTGTTCACCTCGGAGTTTCCCAACCTCTACCGCACGTGGGACGAGTACGAGGTGACCGGGCTGTTCCACTCTGACCGCGAATACTGCATCGTGGCCGAGACGGAGCAGACCGTCGCGGGCTTCGCGCTGGGGGCGATCATCGAGAAGCAGCGCACGGCGTGGAATTACGGGCACCTGATCTGGTTGGGCGTGGACCCGCACTTCCACCGCCGCCGGATCGCCTCGCGCCTCTTCGACGAATTCGCCCAGCGGATGCGCTCCACCGGCGTCCGCATGCTGCTGGTGGACACCCAGGCGGACAACGAATCGGCTTTGAGCTTCTTCCGCGCCAAGGGCTTCACGAACCCCACGGACCACGTGTACCTGACGCTGACCTTCTAGCGACGCACCGGGCGCCCGCGCCGACGCCCGGGCCCCGATGTTCGGAGCTTCTGTGATGGCGGACCGGATCGACGCGGGAAGACTGGAAACCCTCCTGGAGGACCTGGTGGGCATTTACAGCCCGTCGGGCAAAGAGCAGGAAATCTGCGAGTACCTGCTGCGGCACTTCCAGGCGCTGGGTATTCCCGTGGAGTGTCAGCCGGTGACCGAGGACCGCTACAACCTCCTCATCCGTCCGCGGGGCGTCGAGCCGGGGCTGCTGCTGATGGGGCACGTGGACACCGTCACCGCCTCCACGCCCGACCAATGCCAGCCGCGCCGCGAGAACGGGAAGCTCATCGCCCTCGGCGCCGCAGACATGAAGGGCGGCTGCGCGGCGCTGGTCGAGGCCTACGCCGAGGCGTACCTCCGCCGCGACGGCGCGCTGGATGCGGTGCTGGCGCTGGTCGTCGGCGAGGAGGAAAACGGCGACGGGACGCGCCGCCTGCTCGAACACCCCTGCCCGCCGACGGCGATCGTCGCCGAACCGACCGACCTGGCCGTCTGCGGCGACCACTTCGGGTACCTGGAGGTCCAGCTCGAGACCGTCGGCGTCAAGCGTCACGCGGCCGAGGCGTCTCGGGAGCACAACGCCGTCTACAGCATGCTCCAGGCGCTGGGGCGGTTGACGGCCGACTTCGAGGCTCGCCCGGACGAGGTGATCTTCAACATCCGCGACCTTCAGAGCTCCACCGCGGGCTTCGCCGTCCCGGACCGCTGCGCCGCCTGGTTGGACCTGCACGTCCCGGCGAGCGTCGATCCGGGAACGCTGGCCGGACGGGTGCGGGAGCTGGTCTCGGCCGCGGATGCGGCGCTTCCCGGGACGCTGGTGAGCCCCAGGTTCCCCACCTGCCACCGCGGGTACCGCCTGGAGGAATCCGACCCGCTCCCGGTCGCCCTGCGGGACGCCTTCGCCGCGACCGGGCGCCCCTGGCGGACCGGGACCTTCCGCAGCCATTCGGACGCCAACCTGCTCTGGGAGGCCAGGGTGCGCCCCGTGGTGCTCGGGCCCGGGCGCCTCTCCTACGCCCACACCACGACCGAACGCGTGGACGTCCGCCAGGTCGCCCAGGCCGCCGCGCTCTACGCCGAGATGCTCGAACGCCCGTTGATGCGCTGATCCGGCAACCCGTCGACGACGCGAGGCGGGACCGGGCTGCTCATTGTTCCTCGGGCTCCCCGAAGCGTTCCTTCACCACCGCGGCGGCCTTCGTGTCCTTCATGTCCTCGAGCACCTCGGCCGCGGCGCGGGCGGCCTTTTCCGGGCGGTGACGGACGGCGTGCCAGAGCAGGAGCTTCCCGAGTTCGCCGGCTTTCTTGAGGCGATCCCGGGCGCGGTTGCGCTTTCTGCCGTCTTTGTCGGTCAGCCGCTCCAGTTCCTCGGCGGTTTCGCGGACCTCGGCAACGAGAACGTGCCGCCGGGCGTGATCGGCGTCCAGGCGCTGCCTCTCGACGCCCGGGGCGGACCATTCCACCTTGATCGACGCGCCGCCTTCGCCCTGGTAGTGCCCCACCTCCACGCGGTGAAGCCCGGGGGAAAGCTCGATCCGCCCCGAGACGGTGTCGTTCATGCGGCGGATCAGCCCGTCGGCCACGCGCTGAGCATCCACCCACACGGCGTGCCCGTCGTCGCCGTCGCTCCAGAAGCGGCAGGTCCCGCCCTTATCCACCTTCACGAACCCGTCCCACCAGCAGGAGAAGTTCTGCTTCCGGTCTCCGGGAACCTTGAAGTGGTGGGACCGGTCGATGTCGAGATGTTCCTGCTCGCGGGTTGCCAGGAGCTTGCGCCACTGCTTGCCGGCGTAGAGGCGCTCGCGGAGGCCGCGGCGCATGGGCCCGGCGGGGTCCACCGTCGCCGCCCAGACCAGGGCGTCGAGATTATCGCCTTCCAGGAAGGCGTCGAGGTAGGACCGAAGCTTCTCGTGGGCCTTCGTCGCGCCGGTCAGGGCGTTGTAGCGCTTGGCGTCGCGCCCGGCCGGGCCCTCGAACAGGGCGCAGAGCACCTCCACCGTCGGGCGGTCGAGCTTCGTCGCCCGCGTCTCGTAGAACCACCGGACGTCGCGGGCGTCGAGCGCGTAAGCGAGCTTGGTCAGCCCGCCGATGCAGGTCCGCTCCAGCTCGCCCGAAGCGCCGCCCTTGAGCAGCGAGATGAGCAGCCCGGCCGCGGCGGGGTCGCGCCGGCGGATGAGCATCCCTGCGGCCGCGGTCTTCACCGCGTCGGACTTCCCGTGCCGCAGGGCGTTGCGGAGGTAGACGTCCCCGACCGGGCCGAGGTCGCGCAGCGTCTTCCACGCCGTTCGGGCGACCGCCGCGTCCTTGCTCGCGAGGTTGCGCACCGCGTCGGGCGCCTCGGCGACGGACTGCGCCGACGGCGGCGTCAGCAGGTGCGGCGCGTCGAGGCGGGACTCGCCGAAGCCCGGCCCGTCCCATTCGACCCGCGCGTGGGAGTCGTTGTCGCCCTGGCGGAACTCGACGCGGAAGGCGTACGAGCCGGTCGACATCTCCCGCTCGTTCTCCTCCCACCGCCGCCACTCGCTGCGGACCACCCGCTCCTGGTTGAGCAGGAGCGTCAGGTCGTCGTCGCCATAGAGCTTGAACTTGTATTTCCCATCCCGGGGGAGACGCAGCAGCCCGGTCCACCGGGCCGAGAGATCCTCCTGCCGCTCCGGGTGGGGCCTCTTGCGGTTGTCGTAGTAGATTTCGTCCTCGTAGCGAGCGAGGTACGCCCGGGCGAACCGTCGCCCCTCGTAGAACACGCCCCATACCCCGGGAACGTAGGGGGCGACGGGTCCGCCGAAGCGACAGGCCCGGGCGACGACGGCGTCCTCGTCGCTGCGGAGGGCGGCGGTGACGTGCGCCCGCAGCATCCCGGCGGCGTCGGGGTCGCCGGTGAGGGCGCCGAAGGCTTCGGCGTCGCGGTTGCTCAGGAACTCCAGCGCCGCGCAGAGCCCGGCGGCCTGGACGGTCATCCGAGGGGTCTTCTCCGCCTGGACGCTCGCGAGCAGCTCGGACCACTGCCCGGACTTGACGACCCCGACAAGCCCGCGCATCGCCTCGCACAACGCGGGGCTGGTCGCCATCGCCGGCTGACGGTCGATCCGCTCGCGGATCACCGGCGGTGCAAGCGGGTCCCGATCGTAGACCAGCAGCCGCCCGGCACGGAGCAGGGCCGGTTCGTCGCCGTAGCGGATCAGGTTGCGCAGGTACACGCGCCCGACCTCGCCGGCATGCTCGAGGGTCCGCCGGCTGGTCACGCGAGTGGCGGGCTGCTCGGCCGCGAGCCCGTCCGCCGCATCACCGAGCCGGTCGATGTGTTCCGGCCAGGGGACGCAGGCCAGCTCGCGCGCGTCCAGGACGCGGTCGCCGAAGTCCGGCCCGTCCCACTCGACCTTCAGGCGGGCGTTGTCGTCGCCGCGGTCCTCGACGTAGTCGATGCGGATCGTGTGCAGCCCGGCTTTGAGCGACCGCTTGGCGGACTGCGGATGCCCCCCGGCGTCCTGCACGGGTTTGCCGTCGATGAAGATCCGCGCCCAGTGCTCGGCGCTGATCCGGAACTCGTACTCGCCGGTCCTGGGCACGCGTAGCAGCCCCTCGTAGCGGGCGGAGAAGTTCTTCTGCGTCCCCTTCGGGTGCGGGAACTTCCGCGTATCCACGTGCGTGTCCCGCGCCAGAACCGTCCCGGCGGGGGCGCCGTAGTCGGTGGTGTTGTAGAAGGTCGCCCGCAGCCCGGGCAGCAGCGGCGAGAACGGCCGGCCGAACTCGAGCGCCCGGGCGACCGCAGCGCGGTCCTCCGAGCGGAGGCACGCCTGCACGTAACGGCGCAGGGCCTTTGCCGCATCCGCCCCGCCGGCGCGGGCGGCGAAGGTCTCGGCGCCCAAGGCCTCGCGGACCGCACAGAGGATGCTCGCGGCCGGGGGCATCGTGTGGTCCTTCTCGGCGCGGACCGCCGCCATCAGTGTGCCGACTTCCTCGGCCGGCAGGTGCATCGCCAGGCGCCGCAGAGCGAGCACGAGCGGGCGGCGCAGCATGTCGGTCGACTCGCCTCCGGCCTGCCCGGGACGCCCCGAGCCGCGCCGAGGGGCCCCGGGGCGGGTCGCGCGGAGTTTGTCAAGCAGCCGTGGGATGCTCCGGGCGTCGTCGAGCTCGGCCAGCAGAGCGATCGCCCCGGCCGCGACGTCGTCGTCGCGCGTCCGGAGGGTGTGCCGCAGGAACATCCGCCCGACCGGCCCGGCGCGGGTCAGCAGGCCCCGGGCGGCGCGGCGCTCCGTGTAGTCCTCGCTGGCCAAGCGTTCCACGGCGGGGCCGAGCTGGCGGACCTTCTCCGGCCAGGGGACGGCGATCAGCGGCAGGTCGCGCGTCCGCTTGACGCCAGGGCCCCACCACTCGACGCGCATGTGGATCCCGCCGTCGTCATCGTCCCAGTCGGCCCGAAACTCGTGCAGCCCGGCGGTGAGCTTGACCTTGCCTTCCTTCCCGCCCCCCCGGTCTCCCTTGACCGCCTGCTTCCCGTCGATGAGCACCCGCCCCTCGTCGTCGGACTTGCAGTAGAAGGTGTACTCGCCGTCGGCCGGAACGCGGAGCAGCCCGGTCCATCGGGCCGAGGCGTCTTTCAACCGGCCGTTCTCATAGGGCAGGTGGCGGTTCTCGTCGATGTAGATCTGGGGGTCGATCGTGCGCACGGCGAGTTCGTCGAACTCGTCGTCGGCGTACCAGCTCGCGCGGGCGCCGGCGAAGTACCGCCGCAGCGAGCCGCCGTCGCGGCAGGCCCAGGCGACGGGCGTCGCGGCGGGCCCCTTGGGGTGTTCCTCGGCGGCGGGGGCGTCCGAGCGGAGGGCCCGCTGGACGTAGCCGTTGAGGATCGCGTAGGCGTCGGGGCGTCCAGCGCGCTCGTTGAAGGTCGCCGGGTCGGCGTCGCAGCCTTTGTCGAACACGTCCACCAGCACCCCGGCCAGGGCGGTCCGCGCAAAGGGCTCGTCGTCGGCGATCAGGTCCAGGCAGGGGGAAATCTGGCGGTCCCGCAGCTCACCGCGGATCGTCGCCAGCCCGTTGACCAACGTGCGGGACAGCTCGTTGTCCACCTCCCGCGTCAGGCGGTCGACGAACGCCGAGAGCGCCTTGGCGTCGCGGTCGGCGATCAGCGCCTCGGCCGCATTGATCGCAATCGCAGGCTCCTCGGTACGGACCGCCTTGCGGAGGAAGATCCGCCCGAGACGATCTGCGCCGAGCAGTTGGCGCTTGGCGAACTCGACGGCCGCCTCGTTGCCGGCGAGCTTCTCCACGGCCATGGGAAGCCGGTAGGAATCGCGGCGGTCCTGCTGGATTTCGTGCATGAGCACGTCGAGCGCGCCCCCGTCGGGGTGGTTCGGCGCGGCCTTGCGCAGCGCGCGGGCCTCGAGCAGCGCCTTCTTGAACTCCCCGTCCTCGCGGAGCTCGCGGATGCGGGCCATGCGGGCGGCGAAGTCCACGGCGGGTGCGGTCTCCGGCGAGGTCGCCGTCTGCGGCGACCGCGGTCGGGTCTCGGCGGGCGGGCGGGTCGTCGGCGTCGTTTCGGGCGCTCGGGTCGCGGGCTTCGTCTGCGCCGTGCGGTCCGGGCGTTCGGCGGGCTTGTCGGTCGGCGGCTTGTCCTCGGCACAGCCGAACACGCCGATGCACGTCACTACGATCACTGCAATTCGTTTCACGTCGAGCCTCCGCGAGAGGAACACGTCGCCGTCGTTGGGGGTTCGGAGTTCTTCCTTATCGCCGCGGCCCGGGGTGAATGCAAGGCGAGTTGGTCCTCTGCGTTGGCGGGGTATGCTACCCTGTCGGGATGATCTACGACTGGATCGCCATTACCGGCTCCGGGCTCGAAGCGGTGGTCAAGCGGGAGCTCGAACCGATCAGCCACACCCGGCCGCGGCGGCTCTCCCCCGGGCGCGTGCTGTTCACCGGACCGCTCGAAACGCTCTGCGCGGCGAGCCTGCGCCTTCGCTCGGCCGATCGGATCGCGCTGCGCGTGGGCGAGTTCCCCGCGACGGATTTCGGCGAGTTGTTCGACGGCGTCCGCGATCTGCCGTGGGGGCGGTGGATCGTGCCCGACGGGCGGTTCCCGGTCCGCGGGCGATCGGTCCGCTCGAAGCTCTCCAGCGTCCCCGCCTGCCAGCGGATCGCCAAGAAGGCGATCGTCGAGACCCTCCGCGCCGCCCACCGGCGACGGACGCTGCCCGAGACCGGCCCGCAGTACGCCGTCGAGGTCGCCCTGCTCAACGACGCCGCCACGCTGACGATCGACACGACGGGCCCCGGGCTCAACAAGCGGGGCTACCGCCCGATCGCGGGCAAGGCGGCGCTGAAGGAGACCATCGCCGCGGCAATGGTGCAGCTCTCGTTCTGGCGGCCGGACCGCCCGCTGATCGACCCGTTCTGCGGAACCGGGACGATTTCCATCGAGGCGGCGCTGCTCGGGCGGAACATCGCCCCGGGGCTTCACCGCCGCTTCGCCGCCGAGGACTGGTCGGCGATTCCCCGCACGCTCTGGGACCGCGCCCGCGAGCAGGCCCGCGACGAACAGCGCCCGAAACTCGACGCGCCGATCCTCGGCTGCGACATCCACGAAGGTGCGCTGTCGCTCGCCCGGCGGAACGCCTGCGCCGCCGGCGTCGCCGACGACGTCCGCTTCGAGACGCGCGACTTCGCCGACCTCGACAGCGGGCTGGCGTTCGGCTGCCTGATCGGCAACCCGCCCTACGGGCAGCGGCTCGCGGCCGATCCGAACGTCCGGGCCCTCTACCGCCGCATGCCCGAGGTGCTCCGCCGCCTGCGGACCTGGAGCCACTACATCCTCACGGCCTGGAGCGGGTTCGAGCGGCTCATGGGCCGCGACGCCGACCGGACGCGGACGCTCTATAACGGCGGCATCGAGGTCACCTTCTACGAATTCCACGGACCCCGGCCCGGCAGCGACGTCCAGCCTCCCGCCGCCGAACTGGCCGAGGCGACCGGCGAGGACGCCGACCAGCTCGCCGCGCCTGCCCCGGCGTTCGGCGGCGTCTCGCCCCACGCACTCTCGCAGGTCGAGGACTTCCGCAACCGCCTCGCCAAACGGGCCCGGCACCTGCGGCGCTACCCCAAGAAGGGCGTGACCTGCTACCGGCTCTACGACCGCGACATCCCCGAGGTCCCCCTGGCGGTGGACACCTACGAAGGTCGGCTGCACATCGCCGAGTACGAACGCCCCCACGACCGGACCCCCGCCGAGCACGCCGACTGGCTGGACCTCATGGCCGCCGCGGCCGCGGAGGTGATGGACACGCCCCCCGAAGAGGTCTTCCTCAAGCGCCGGCAACGCCAGCGCGGCGCGAGCCAGTACGAGCGCGTCGGCGAGCAGGGGCGGACCTTCGTGGTCCACGAGGGCGGACTGGCGTTCCGCGTGAACCTCTCGGACTACCTCGACACCGGGCTCTTCCTCGACCACCGCCTGACGCGGGAGATGGTCCGCGAGCAGTCCGACGGCAAGGAGGTGCTGAACCTGTTCTGCTACACCGGCGCGTTCACGGTCTACGCGGCCGCGGGGGGCGCCGCGAGCACGACCAGCGTGGACCTCTCGAACACGTACCTCGATTGGGCGGCCGAGAATCTGTCCCTCAACGGGCTGACGGACCCGAAGCACCGGCTGATTCGCGCCGACGTGATGCAGTACCTCCGCGAGCTTCCGCCCGGTGAAGCGTGGGACCTGGCGATCGTGGACCCGCCGACCTTCTCGAACAGCAAGATGACCGAGGACGTCTTCGACATCCAGCGAGACCACGTCGAACTGCTCAACCGCGTGCTGGAGCGCCTCCGCCCCGGCGGGCGGGTCTACTTCTCCACCAACTTCCGCAAGTTCAAACTGGACGAGCCCCCCCTGCTCGGGGAAGCCCGGGAGATCAGCGCCCAGACCGTCCCGCCGGAGTACCGCAATCGCAAGGTGCACCGCTGCTGGACGATCGCGGCGGCGACGTAAGGATTGGCGACCGGCGACTGGCGACCAGAGACTGGCGACGTGGCGAGAGGCCGGGCGGTGTGGCTCTGCTTCGAGCGTTTCCTTCGCCCGGCATTCCGCCCAGGCTTCCGCACCGTCCAGCGCCGGGCCTTCGCCCGCCGCTGATCACTACGTCGCGATGTCGCTACCCCGCTGGTCCGGCGCTTCTTCCCTGCCTCGCTCCTTCCCTCCCCCGCCGCGGGGCGTTAGAATCCCCTCGTCATGAACCCCCTCATCGAACGCGTTCGGTCGTGCCCGGCGCCGCGGGTGGCTTTGCTGGGCGATTTCATGCTCGATCGGTTCGTCTACGGCGACGTCGAGCGGATCAGTCCCGAGGCGCCGGTTCCGGTGCTGCGGTCGCTGCGCAACGAGGCCAGGCCCGGGGCGGCGGGGAACGTCGCGGCGTGTATTCTCGCCTTCGGGGGTCACGTGACCTGCGTCGGGGTGATCGGGCACGACCCGGCCGGGGAAGACCTCAAGACGGGCCTGGTCTCGGCCGGGGCGGAGACGTCGTCGCTGCTGCGGCTTTCCGGACGCCCCACGACCGTCAAGAGCCGCTACGTCGGGCTCGCCCAGCACCGCCACGCCCAGCAGATGTTCCGCGTGGACGACGAGGCCGGCGCGCCGCTCGAGGAGAACGTCTTCGTGACGATCCAGGCCGCGGTGCGAAGCGAGATTCACAGTTGCTCCGTGCTGGTGATCGAGGACTACGACAAGGGCGTCTGCACCGACCGCCACACGCCGGAGATCATCGCCGAGGCGCGCAACGCCGGGTGCACGGTGATCGTGGACCCCGCCCGCATCCGCGAGTACCGCCGCTACCGCGGGGCGTCCCTGCTGACGCCCAACCGTTACGAGGCCGAACTCGCCAGCGGCGTCGCCATCGTCGACGACGCCTCACTGGAACGCGCCGCCCGCCAGGTACTTCTCCGCGCCGAGGCGGAGGCGGTGCTGATCACCCTCGACCGCGAAGGGGCGTACCTTGCACCGCGGGAGAGCGAGTCCCGCCGGGTGCCTCATGCCCGCCCGCGCAGCGTCTACGACATCACCGGCGCCGGCGACGAGGTCACGGCCGTGCTGGGCGTCATGCTCAGCGCGGACTGCCCGCTCGCCGAGGCCGCCGCGGTCGCCAACGTCGCCGGCGGGCTGGAGGTCCAGCGATTCGGCGTCGCGCCGGTCTCCCGCGAGGAGGTCCTTGAAGAACTCGCCGACATCGCCGGCGCCCGCACGCCGCGCCCCCGGGACGCCGACGAACTAGCCGCCGAACTCCAACGCCGCCGCGTCGACGGAGCGCGGGTCGTCTTCACCAACGGGTGCTTCGACCTGCTTCACGTCGGGCACATCGAGCACCTCCGCCAGGCGAGCGAACTGGGCGACGTGCTGGTGGTGGCGATCAACTCCGACGCCTCCGTCCGGCGGCTCAAGGGCCCGCCGCGTCCGGTGATGTCGGCCGGGCAGCGGGCGGCGCTGCTGGGGGCGCTGGAGTGCGTGGACTACGTGACGGTCTTCGACGCTGAGACGCCCGAGGCCCTGCTCGAGCAGATCCGCCCCGACGTGCTGGTCAAGGGCGGGAACACCGAGGTCGTGATCGGACGCGAAATCGTCGAGGGTTACGGGGGCGAGGTGCTCACCCTCGAGCCGATCAACGGCGTGAGCACCCAGGAGATCATCAACCGCATCGCCGAGCAGCACTGAGCCCGGCGAGATGCTTCGGAGCGACCATGCCTGACAAGGCCGTTTTTGTGGACCGCGACAACACGCTCATCGAGGACCCCGGGTACATCTCCGACCCCGCGGCCGTGAAACTGCTGCCCGGCGTGGAGCTGGCGCTCAAGTCCCTCCACGGCGCGGGGTACAAGGTCATCATCTGCTCGAACCAGAGCGGCGTGGCCCGGGGAATGTTCTCCGAGCAGACGCTCGGGGAAATCCACCGCGAGCTGGAACGCCAGCTCGACGCCAAGGGCGCCCGGATCGACGCGATCTACTACTGCCCGTACCACCCGCAGGGCAGCGTGGACGAGTACGTCAAGGAGTCTCATCTGCGCAAGCCCGCCCCGGGAATGCTTTTGGACGCCAGTCGGGCCCACGATATCGACCTCCAGCAGAGCTGGATGGTCGGCGATTCCACGCGGGACATCCAGGCCGGGCAGCGCGCCGGGTGCCGGACCGTCCTGCTCCGCCGACCGGAAGCCGCCGCCGAAGAGCCCAGCGAGGCCGAGGAAGGCGGGGCCCGGGCGGACTTCGTGGTCCGCAACCTCGTGGACGCCGCGCGGGTGATTATCCGCGAGCAGGGCAAACCGTTGCGCGAAGAGCCCGCCGAGCCGCTCGCCGAGTCCGACCAGGCCGCCGACGCCGCCTCCACCTCCGCCGCCCCGCCGCGCAGCGCCCCGAAGCGCGGCGTCCCGGCGGCGCCGATTCCCACCGTGCCCCGCTCGACCGACCGCCTCGAAGACCTCTCCGAACGGGAGCTGCTCCAGGAGCTTCTCCGCGCCGAGCGCCGCCGGGAGGAAGAGGCCGAGCGCCGCGCGGCCGAGTACGAACGGTTCAGCGTCGCCAAGCTCGTCGCCGGGGGCGCCCAGGGGCTGAGCATCGCGCTGCTGATCTGGGTGCTGATCCGCTACGCGATGGGCGATGCGACCGGGGCGATGGTCTGGGGCCTCGTCGCGCTGGTGGTGCAGTTCATGGCGCTGGCGTTCTACCTGATGCGAACGAGATAACGAGCCGGAAGCGAGGTTCACCATGACCAGGATGCTCCCGCTGCTGATGCTCACCGCCGTCTTCGCCGCCGGCTGCGCCGACCGCACCACGCCGCCGGCGGCGGAAAAATCCGACGACGAGCAGGGCGAAACGCATCGCCCCGTCGGCGAGACGGACGCCGAGGACGACGAGGCGAACGACGAGGGAACGCAGGGGGGCGCCGGAGACTACCTCGGCGCGGTCGTCGGCGCGCAGCAGTTCGCCAAGGTCCGCGCCACCGAGGCGCAGATCAAGCACATCGGCAACGCATTGCAGGCGTACGCGACCCACGTCGGCGAATTGCCCGATTCGCTCCAGGCCCTCCGCGAGCGCCCCGAGGGCGCGAAGCAGTGGGCCGGCCCGTACTTCAGCCAGGACCTCGAAGACGTCTGGGGCGCTCCCTACCGCTACCAGCGCGACGGCGACCGCTATACGCTCACCTCGGCCGGCCCGGACGGGAAGTTCGGCACCGGCGATGACATCTCCGCGAAGTAGCGGGTGCGCGACAAATTCGTGGCATGGGCGTCCCGCCCATGCGTGGCTCGGCCAAGATGGCGATGCCACAATACGGACCCACGCCCGACGTAGCCGCACGATCGCCCCGCGCTTGCATCGGCAGGCGGGGTCTGGTCCATTTGGGTCCATGAGCATCAGATACGCACAGTACCGTGCCCTCGCGGCGGGGCTTGTCTTTGCGGCCTTCGCAGCCTCCGTTCACGGCGAGGGCATCGTCTACGAACCCGTCAAGCAGGAGCCCGAGGTGGCGCTGAGCCCGGAGCAGATCCAGAAGCGCATCCGCACGCACCGCACGACCGAGGCGACGCTGACGATCGTCGGCGAAGGCGGCAAACCGCTGGCGAATGCGGAGGTCACCTTCGCCCAGACCCGACACAAGTTCCTCTTCGGGGCGAACTTCTTCGGCCTCAAGCCTGGGGACGAGTCGCCGGAGCAGCGTACTTACCGCAAGCGCTTCACCGAGCTGCTGAACTTCGCGACGCTCCCGTTCTACTGGCGCCGCTACGAGCCCGAACCGGGCGAGACCCGCTTCGAGAAGCTCCAGGCGATGGCGCGGTGGTGCCGGGAACGCGGGATCACCACCAAGGGGCACCCGCTGGCCTGGCATACCGCGGCGCCGACGTGGCAGGACGAGAAGTCCCTCGAGGAGATGTGGACGCTCCAGAAGGCCCGCGTGAAGCGGGAAGTCGAGGCCTTCAAGGGCCTCATCGACATGTGGGACGTGATCAACGAGACGGTCATCCTCCCGAAGTTCACCTACCAAGAGAACCACCTCAGTCCGCTGGCGAAGAAGCGCGGGCGCCAGCCGATCATCGAGGCCGTCTTCGAACTCGCCGACAAAGTCAACCCGGACGCCACGCTGCTGATCAACGACTTCGACCATTCGAAACGCTACGAGCAGGTCATCGAAACGGCGCTGGAAAACGACGTGCCCATCGACGTCATCGGGCTCCAGTCCCACATGCACAAGGGCTACTCCGGGGACGCGAACCTCTGGAATTCCTGCGAGCGCTTCGCCCGCTTCGGCAAGCCGATCCACTGGACGGAGGCGTCGCTGATCTCCGGCGAATTCAAGCCGGACATGAACTTCCACGACCGGCACGAGAACTGGACGTCCACCCCCGCCGGCGAGAAGCGCCAGACCGAGAAGGTCGAGCGGTTCTACACGCTGCTGTTCTCCCACCCGTCCGTGGAGGCGATCACCTGGTGGGACCTGCCCGACGGGCGGTGGCTGGGCGCCCCGAGCGGACTGATCCGCGAAGACATGTCCCCCAAGCCGGCCTACGAGCGACTGATGAAGCTGATCAAGGGCGAGTGGTGGACCAGCGAGCAGACCGCGAACACCGATGCGAACGGGCGGGTGACCTTCCGCGGCTTCCTGGGCGACTACCGCCTGGACGCCGGCGAGGCGAGGGCAACCTTCCGCCTTGCGACCCCCGGAACGCAGTCCGTGACGGTCACTCTCGGTCCGTAGCGCACAGCATCACGGGCCTCCGCCCGCGTCCGCCCAGCAGGGCAAAGACACCGAAAAGCTCGACGCCCTCCTGCGCACGCTCCGCGCCGGGCAGGTCAAGCAGCGGGCGGCCGCGGACGGGACCCGGAACTGGCCCGCTGGGCGGTCGCCGCGCTGGGGCGCATGGGTCTTGAAGCGGCCGATGCCCTGCTCGCCCTGCGCCGGCACGTTGCCGCGCGGTGCGCATCGCTTGCGGCAAGCGGCGGTTTCAGCGGAGGGCGATGGTGCTGTTCTCGATGTCGCAGGGCTCGACGTCCGGACGGCTGGGGCTTGCCAGCGGACAGTCGAAGAGGCCCTGCTGCACGTTCCGCGCCCAAAGCACGTTCATGGGCACGTCGCACCCGTCCGGCCAGGACGTGGTCATATCGCGAACGCTGAGGTTGCGAATGTTCTCGGCGACGACGACCGCCTTCGCCCCCCGGGCCTCCGGGCTGAAGGGCGAAAACTGCCCCGCCCCGTGCGCCTCGCGGGCCTGCGCGAAGCGGTCCTCCACGGCCGGGTACTCCATGTGGATGCCGCGGAGGTGAATGTTCTCCAGCATGCCGCCGTCCTCGGCCGTGAGGAGAATGCGCGCGTCGGAGCGGCAGAGCACGTCGGAGATGCGCACGTTGCGGACGGTCCCGATCCCGCGGTCCCGCGCCGGGTCCGGGTGACGGGAGAGGCTGAGGTGGATCGGGCAGACCAGCGGCATGGGGTTGTGACAGTCCATGACGATGTTGCTGAAGCTCACGTTCTCGAAGGTCCCCCCGGCCAGGCAGTAGAGGCTGATGCCCCGCGAGCTTTCGCGGATGACGCAGTTGCTCACCGCCACCTCGCGGATGGTCCCGATCGACTCGCTGGCGCCGAGCTTCAACGCCGAGCAATTGGTCTGGAGGATGCAGTTGGTCACGACGATCCGCTCGTTGACGCCCTCGAGCGTCTTGAGCACGATGGCGTCGTCGCCGGCGACGATGCGGCAGTTGCTCACGAACACGTCGCGCGAGTCGGTGATGTCCAGCCCATCGGTGTTGGGTCCCCGCAGGTTGTTGCGGATGTCGATCCCGTCCACGCAGACCCGCTCCGAATCATTGATATGCACCGTCCAGCCGGGCGAGTCGTAGACGGTCACCCCGGCGAGCAGGAAGTCGACGGCCGCGTGAATCTCGATCAGCGGGCTGGGGCGCTCGCCCCGGCGGGCGTAGAACTCGCAGGTGCTCGGCGGGTCCCAGAACGCCGGGCCGCTCCCGTCGAGGGTCCCCGTTCCGCGGATGCCGCAGCGCTGCACGTCGTGGGCGACGATGAGATGGTACGGCTGGAGGTCCACGTTCGCCTGCGGGTTGGCGCGAGGCGCGTGGCGGACATAGTCGCCGATCTCCTCCGAGCCCTTGAGCACCGCACCGGACGAGAGCTCCAGAATCACCCCGGACCGCAGAAACACCGTTCCCGTTCGAAACACGCCGGGCGGGACGAGCACCACGCCCCCGCCGGCCCGCCCGGCCGTGTCGATCGCCTGCTGAATCGCGGCGGTGTTGAGCGTCCGTCCGTCCGGAACGGCGCCGTGATCGGTAATCGAATGGCTCAGAGACATCGGGCCCACTCCTTCCGAGTAAGCTGCGAAGTTTACCCCCGGCGGACGGGAATGGACAGGCCGGACTGCGGCAGGAACGCGGTCCGACCGGCGTGATGCGGCGTGACGCGTCGTTGCCTTCTCTGCGGCCGGGTCGCCAACGGTCGGGGACGCGCCGGCGTGCCTCGCTTGATCTCTCGTGTCGAGAGTGTACGGCGGACCCGAACTGCCCGCGGCCATCAGCTTCGACCGCCACTGGGGCGGGCACGACCTCCCGAAGAAGCGCCTGCTGGGCGGGGCCAGGACGATCCTCTCACACTTCGGCGCGGTCAACGGCGGGGTCATCTCCCACGGCGACGCCCTGTTCGTGCAGTCCGCCACGGAGCTTCACCGGGCGAGCAGGCGGGAGACCTCCTTGCAGGCGGCGACGCCGAGGGGACTCTCCGGGGCCTGCTCGAGCAGTTCGCGGATGCGCTCGAGATGGGCCTGGGTTTCCGGCGAGCTGCCCGAGGTGAACAAGGTGTACTTGATCGAGCGCAGGCGGTCGAGCAGTTCCGCCTCGCCCGCTTCGGAGAGCCCCAGGCGACCGGAGAACTCCTCCAGCATGCACACCACTTCGGACAATTCCGCCATCGAGCGCCGTCCTCTCTGAACCCCTGCCCTTCCGGAAGCCTCGTGCGCCGCCGGTGATGAAGGGATCAACCGGCGCGAAGGATCCCGGCGGCGACCTGGAGGATCTCGTCGGGTTCGGCCATCCGCCCCATCCCCGAGGTTCCGCAGGCCAGGGCGCCGCTGGAGGGACCGACGCGGCGGACGCCCCACCGCTCCAGCGTCTCGAGGTTCCTTCGCGTGGGCGGGGCCTCCCACATGCGCGTGTTCATCGCCGGGGCGATGAGAATCGGGCACGCCCCCTGGGCGCTCAGCGCGAGGGTGGAGACCAGGTCGTCGGCGATTCCCCCCGCCAGCTTCGCGAGGATGTCCGCACTGGCCGGGGCGACGATCATCAGCTCGGCCTGCTCGGTCAGCGAGAGATGCTGGGCGCTGAAGTCGTCCGTCGCCTGCCACAGCGACGTGAAGACGCGCCGGCGCGTGAGGCTCTGGAAGGTCAGCGGCGTGACGAACCGCTGCGCCGCCTCGGTCATGGCGACGTTCAGCGCCGCGTTCGCGCGGAGAAGCTTCGAGGCCAGGTCCGCGGCCTTGTACGCCGCGACGCCCCCCGTCACGCAGAGCAGGACTTCCCGACCGGCCAGCGCCCTCGTCGCGGTGTCCGTGGGGTCGCTCACGCCTACTTCAGTTCATCCGGGGTGGGGATGTCGGACTTCTCGAAGTCGATGGCGACCTTCTCTTCCAGGATCTCCTGAATGACCACTTCCATGTCGGTCATGCCGGGCTTGCGCTGCACGAGGGGGCGGGTGCCCTGCATCAGCTCGACCATGCGCTTCTGGATCAGCGCGGTGAGCTTGAACCGGCCCCCGACCTTCTTGACGATCTCTTCGCTCTTGAGTGCTTCGATCATTGCTCTTGGGTTTCTCCTGCCTGTTCGATCAACCCGACGAGCTCGTTCACGGCCCGTTCGAGGTCGTCATTGACTACACGATGATTATACACGCCCGAGGCCCGCGCCTCGGCAAGTTCCGCCTGGGCGGCGTCGAGGCGGCGCTGCAACGAATCCTCGCTCTCGCTGGCCCGACCCCGGAGGCGCTGCTCCAGCACGTCGGCGGAGGGCGGCTCGATGAGCACGAATAACGCCTCGGGCATCTTCTCGTGCACCTGGAGCCCGCCCTGGACGTCGATTTCCAGGATGACCTTCCCGCCCGCCTCGATCGCCCGGCGGACCGGCTCGTCCGGGGTGCCGTAGAGGTTCCCGAAGACCTCGGCCCATTCGAGCAGCTCGCCCTCGCGGATCATCCGCTCGAACTGCTCGCGGTCCACGAAGCGGTAGTGCGCGCCGTCCCGCTCGTCGGGGCGCGGGCGGCGGGTCGTCGCCGAGATGCTGAAGCCCGCCCCGGTCCGCCGACGCACTTCGGCGACTACGGTGCTCTTGCCGACCCCGCTCGGGCCGGTGACCACGATGAGCTTGCCGGACGCGCTCATTCGGCGTTCTGGGCCTGTTCCTTGATCCGGTCGATCCCGGTCTTGATCTCCACGACGGCCTGGGCGATCTCGCTGTCGTTGGACTTGCTGGCGATCGTGTTCGCCTCGCGGAGCATCTCCTGGGCGATGAAGTCCAGCTTCCGCCCGGCCGGGGCGTCGGACTTCAGCGCCTCGCGGAACTGCTCCACGTGCCCGCCGAGGCGGTGGACCTCCTCGGCGACGTCGCTGCGCTCGGCGAACAGCGCCACTTCGCGCGCCAGGACGTCCTGGTCGATCTGCGCCCGCCCGGCGTCGGTCAGTTCCGCCACGCGATCGCCGAGACGCCGATGGTACTCCTCGACCACCTTCGGGCCGCGCTGCTTGACCGTCCGGAGATGCCCGGCAATGGCTTCGAGGTGCTCCCGAAAGACCTCGGCCAGGGCGTCGCCCTCGGCCCGGCGCATCTCGGTGAGCCCGGCCAGGGCCTCGTCCACCAACCCCAGCAGCCCGGCGTGGGTCCGCTTGAACAGCGCATCCAGCGCCGGCGGCTCGCAGACGCCGGGCAACTGCATCAGCGTGCCCAGGTCGATCCGCAGCGTGGGGTTCGCCTCGACCTCCAGCTCGCGGAGCTGCTCGAGGTAGGCGTTCAGCGCGGGGGTGTTGACGCGGTAGACGGTCTGCTCATCGGGCAGGCGGACCCGGACGATCAGGCTGACGACGCCCCGGGCGATCCGGCTCCGCAGGCGCTTCTCGATGGGCGGCTCGAGCTCGGAGAAGCCCTCCGGGAGCTTGAGCACCGCCTTGAAGTACCGGTTGTTGACGGACCGGGCCTCCACGCTGAACTCCACGCCCTCGACCACGCCGCTGGCCGAGCCGAAGCCTGTCATCGACCGGAGCATCGCGTTCTCCCGGGGTTATTCTGTCGCGGGGGTGGTGGTGGGAACCATCGACGGCGTCCCCTCGGTCGGGCCCGGCGTCGGGGCGGTGGCCGGGGCGACCGGCGGGTACTCGGCCGTCTTGATCGTCGAGGGCTTGTGCCCGCTGCGGAAGGCCCGCGCCCGCAGGACCGTTCCGGGCGTCACCCGGACCGCGGAGGTCTCGTACTGGAGCGACTGGCGGGTCGGCTCGGCGCTGTCGGTGGTGTAGTGGACCGCGGCCCCGGGGGTCGCGGAGATGATCTCCACGTTGATCGCCTCGGCGATCGGGCGCGGAGTCGGGCGGAACTGCGGCGTGGCGACGGTCGTCGGCTCCGGGCGGGTGATCACAGTCGTGAGGATCGCGAGGATCAGGAACAGCGCGGTCAGGACGATGGTCACCCAGGTGAACACGTCGCCCGTGCGGGTGCCGAAGGCGCTGGAGCCCGCCCCGCCGAAGGCGGCGCCGAGCCCCCCGCCCCGGCCCTTCTGGAGCAGGACCATGCCGATGAGCAGCAGGCAGATGATAATGAACAGGACCGACAGGAAGGTTCCCATAGGAAGTCTCTCTCTTTCGCGACTACGCGTTGACGATGGCGGTGAAGTCGTCGGGCTTGAGGCTCGCGCCGCCGATGAGCCCACCGTCGATGTCCTCGCGGGCGAACAGGTCGGCCGCGTTGTTAGGCTTGACCGATCCGCCGTACTGGATGCGCGTCGCCTCGGCGACGTCGCCGTCGTAGAGCTCGCCGAGCAGCGCGCGGATCATTGCGTGGACCTCCTCCGCCTGCTCCGGCGACGCCGTCTTGCCCGTGCCGATCGCCCAGACCGGCTCGTAGGCGAGCACGACGTCGCCCATCTTCGCCTTCTCGACGCCCTCGAGCCCGACCTTGACCTGGGATTCGACGACCTTCTTGGTGGTCCCCGCCTCTCGCTGTTCGAGCAGTTCGCCGACCGCGAGGATCACCTTCAGCCCGTCATTGAGGCTCTTGAGGACCTTCTTGTTGATCGTCTCGTCGGTCTCGCCGATGACGTGACGCCGCTCCGAGTGGCCGATGATGGCCCACTGGCAGCAGACGTCCTTGAGCATGGCGGTGGAAATCTCGCCGGTGAAGGCGCCGTTGTCCTCGAAGTAGACGTCCTGGGCGCCGAGCTGGAGGTTGCTCCCGGCGATCGCCTCGGCCACGTCCGTGAGGTACACGAAGGGCGGGCAGAGCACCACGTCGGTGTCGGTGACGCCGCCGATCTTGTCCTTCAGGGCTCCGGCGAGGGTCTTGGCCTCCTCGCGGGAGGTGTTCATTTTCCAGTTTCCGCCGACAATGTGCTTGCGGGGCATGGGTTACGTCTCCTCGTGTGGTTCCGCCGGGTCCTAGACCGTGCCCACCGCCTTGGGGAAGCTGCCCAGTACGTGCAGCTCCCCGCAATGCTGGCGGGCCTCTTCCAGGGCCTCGGCCATGATCGGGTCCTCGTGATGCCCCTCGGCGTCGATGAAGAAGTAGTACTCCCAGTTACGGCGCTTGGAGGGGCGCGTATCGATATTCGTCAGGTTGATTCCGTGTCGGGCGAAGACATTCAGCGCCTCGACCAGCGCCCCGGACTTGTGGGCCGTGGTGAAGAGGATCGCCGTCTTGTCGTTTCCGGTCCGCCGCGCCGCCTCGCGGGCGATGACCAAAAACCGCGTCTGGTTCTTCGGGTTGTCCTCGATGTTGGCGAAGACGATCTTCAGCCCGTACAGCTCGGCGGCCAGGTCCGAGCCGATCGCCGCGAGCCCGGTTTCGTTGGCGGCCATCTCGGCCGCCTTGGCGGTGCTGGCGACAGGCAGGAGCTGGACCTCGTTGAGGCTGGAGGAGATCCAGTTGCGGCACTGGGCGAAGACCTCGGGCTTGGAGGCGACCACGCGGATTTCCTCCGGGGCGCAGTTGGCCAGCAGGTTGTGGTGAATCTCCGCGACGACCTCGGCACAGACGCTCACGTGGGCGTCGACGAAGCTGTCCAGCGTGTCGATGACCCCGCCGCCGAGGCTGTTTTCCACCGGGACCACGCCGAGGTCGGCGTGCCCGTTGGCGACCTCCTGGAACACCGCGCGGATGTCCGCGAGGGGCAGATGCTCCACCGAGGCGCCGAACTTCCGCATGCTCGCGAGGTGGGAGAAGCTCCCCTCGGGCCCGAGGTAGCCCACGCGGAGGGGCTTTTCGAGGGCGAACGACCCGCTCATCAGCTCGCGGTAGATCGCCTGGAGCGTCTTGGCCGGCAGCGGCCCGCGGTTCAGCTCGTCCACGCGGTGCAGGACCATCTGCTCGCGGTCCGGGGCGTAGATCGGCGTCCCGTCGACCTGCTTGGCTTTGCCCACCTCCACGACGACGCGGGCGCGCTCGTTGAGCAGCTCGACGATCTTCGCGTCCAGCTCGTCGATCCGACGCCGCAGCGCGTCGAGGTCCTGCGGTGGGTTCTCGGGCTCGGTCATGCAAGGCCTGCTCGGGGTGGGCGCACAGCGACGCTCCGTTCGGAAACAGACCGCTGTTTCTACCGGCGTCGCCCGGGGCGGTCAAGGCGCTTTTGATCGCGAACGACGCCCGGGGTGCGCGTCCGTATTGTGGCATGGCCAGGAACGTGCGCCCCGCCCGGTCGCGCATCCCCCGCTCCCCGGCGAGGCTGCGCCCCCGAAACATAACACGCACGCCGGCGTCGCAGGCGTGCGATGGACAACGCGGCTCCTTGGGCCGACGGCCGGGCGTGAGTCAGCCCGGCCGCCGCGCCGAAGGAGCCTCAACGATACGTCAAACTTACTTACCGACGACGACGACGCAGGACCGCCAGCCCGCCGAAACCCAGCAGGCTCATCGTCACCGGTTCGGGGACCATGTTGACCTCGCCGATGTCGCCGTCGGCCAGGGTGATCGTCAGGCCGTCGAGGTTCCCGTCGAACCCGTCCCAGCCGCTGTCGGTCTGGAGGGTAATGCTCTTGAGCAGTTCGTTGCGGTAGTCGTGGGATTCACCGTTGCCCCAGGTGACCTCGTCGGCGCCGAGGTTCTCCAGCGTCTCGTAGTATCCGTTCCAGCCGCGACCGGAGTCGTAGAACATCAACTGGTTGGTGCTCGAAGCGGCGTCGTCGGTGGACCAGAGGTTCCACGCGTCGTAGGTGAACGAATCACTGTAGCTCGGACCCACGTCGGGACGGGCGTGTAGACGGCTGTCGTACCAGCTCCCGGCGTCCTCCCCGTCATTCTCTTCCTGGGTGTAGACGCTCAGCCAGAAGTCCCGGTCCGCCGGAACCGAGGCGCCCTTCTTGGTGTGATAGCTGATCGACTCGACATCGGCGACGGTGAGTCCGTGCCCGGCGCCGAAGAGATCATCGAGATCCACCGCCGCCCCGCCCGAAATCTCGGTGTACCAGACGTGGTAGTTCAGCTTCCCGGTGTCCGGTCCCTGCCAGGAGGTGTTTCCCCAGCCGCTCGGCGCGTCGCCGAGGTTCCCGCGGGCTGCGGTCTCGTCATAGGCGAACGGCGCTGCGTCTTCGCGGGTCGTATCCGCCGACGCAACCGTCCCGGCCACCACGACAACGACAACACAAAGTCCGGCAATCCGTGCGATGTTCCTCACGTTGATGCTCCTTTCCGATGGTTCTGTTCTCTACCCGTTCGCGCCCCATGCGCGGCGGGAACTCGATCCGGCTCGATAAAGCCCGCAGGACGGCCTGCTCTTGGCTTCGTCTGTCGCACGTTTGCCGCCCGGTCGACGCCGTTGCCACCGCCATGGCGTTCGGGACCGACCGGGCAGCACGGGCACTCGCATCAATGGGGAGTGAGGCTCCTTTGCCTTCGCAGGCCCGGCCTCGACGCGCGGGCACGAATCGAGGCCGGTCTGACCGTGTGAGTACCCTCGGGCATGTGCGAACGTGCGTGAGGGGTTGCGCGGGGCGTTACATCCGCGCTGCGCCTCGGCTGCCCGGCGGGCGACCGTTCCGATGAACCGTCAGCGT
>CAYTQL010000008.1:0-2973 GCA_964439555.1 uncultured Planctomycetaceae bacterium
CGTTCGAGGACGCCCGCCGTCGCCTCGAAGACCGGGGCGTAGGCCCCGGGCGGAATCGGCGTGACCTTCGCCGCGCCCGGCGGCTTCCAGGCCGCCACCGCCACGGGATTGCGCCGCGTGTTGACGTGGTAGAAGGTCACCTCGTGAAGCCCCCGGGTCAGCCGGGTCCGCCCCGTCTTGCGGACCCGCCGCTGGGGGCGGTGGCGCCCGGCGTTGCGGACCACCGCCTTGCCGTCGACCAGCAGGAAGGAGGCGTCCTGCGAGGAGCAGGCGAAGGTGTACTGCCCGGTCGCCGGGGCGATCAGCCAGCCGGTGAAGCGGCTCATCAGGCGGTTGTCGGGCCCGAAGGGGTTGTGCCCGAGGAAGATGCGATCGCGGAAGCCCCGACCGAGCAGGTCTCCAGGCTTCTCGAACAGCCCGCGGACCTGCTTGAGGTTCCCGATGCCCCCGCGTCTGTAGGCCCAGCTTTCCAGCAGGACCCCCCGCCGGAGGGTCAGGTCCTTCCCGCCGGAGGGCTTGGGGTTCCCGAAGTAGACGAGGTAACGGCGGATGCCCGGCTTGACCTCGAACGCCAGGCGGACGCGGTCGCCCGGGCCCGTCATCAGCACGCGGGAGGCGAGCAGGCTGCGCCGGGGCGTGGTGACGCGGAAATCGTCGCCGTCGGGCAGGCAGAGCCCGCCGGTGGGGAAGCTCACCGTCGCGATGTCCGCCCCCTCGAGCTTCGTGGGCTTGAAGTCCTTCCCGAGCGTCACCTCGCGGCGGTACCGCCAATGGGCGTTCCACCACCCCTGGGCGGACGCCGCCGCGGCGGAGCCCAGGATGCTCAGCGTCAGGACGATCTTCAGATGTCGGAGAGTCATCGCAGGTCCTATCGTATCGTGGCGAAGCCGTGCGGGCATCGCTATTCTGTCAAACACGCAGCGACCGGGGCTTGGCCGTTGCCCTTTGTCCGCTGGTGCCTGGCCCGTGGTTCCTGATTTCTGGTGTGCAGTGCGAGCGTACGACGCAGTCATATTCGACATGGACGGGACGCTCATCGAGCCGCTGCTGGATTTCCAGCAGATCCGGCGCGACCTGGGCATTCCGCCGGACGAGGGCATCCTGGAAGCCCTCCGGGAGATGACCCCGCCGCGCGGCGAACAATGCGCCAAGCGACTGCTGCAATTCGAACTGGACGCCGCCGGTCGGGCCGCACTGCACGAAGGCGCTGCCGAGACCGTTGCGGCGCTCCGCACGGCCGGGCTGGGGCTCGCCCTGCTGACCCGAAACGCCCGCGAGGCGATGCGCAAGGTCCTCGCCCGGTTCCCCGCCCTGCGGTTCGACCTGACCTGGTCCCGCGAGGACGGGCCGATCAAACCCGAGCCCGACGGCGTGCTCAGCGCCTGCCGCTCGCTGGGCGCCGAGCCCGCCCGCTGCCTGTGCGTGGGCGACTTCCACTACGACCTCATCGCCGCCAATGACGCCGGCGCCGTCAGCGTCCTGCTGTGCACCGGCGCGCGACCCGGATTCGCCGACGAGGCCGACTACGTGATTTCCGCTCTGCCGGAGCTGCTCGAGCTGCCCGGGCTCCAGGAGGACCCCGAGCGGTGAGCCGCCCGACCGAACTTCCCGCGTGAGACGATGCTCCTGCCCCTCGCCAACATCCTGCATTACAAGCTCCGCAGCGTGCTCAGCGCCGCGGGCATCGCCATCGGCGTCTGCCTGCTGCTGGTGCTCACCGGGCTGACCCGCGGAAGCCTGAACGAGGCGGCCGAGCGGTGGGAAGCCGTCGATGCCGAGCTGATGCTCGCCCCGCCGACGCTCGGGCACGACGTGACCTCCATCAGCGGCATCGGCGTACCGGACCGCCTCGGCAAGCTGGTCCGGCGCGAGCACGGGGAGCGGATTCGCCGGATCACGCCGGTGTTCCTCTACGCGATGGACATGGCCGGGCAAAGCCACCTCGCCGCCGGCGTGGACGCCGACGCGCTGGGGGTGCTCACCGGAGGACGCCTCCCCGCCAAAGGTCGCATCTTCGCCCCGAAGATCGGCTGGGACGCCCTGCTGGATCGCATCGAAGCCCGCCAGAGCCCCGACGCCGACGGCGAGCGGCCGCCCCTGGAGGTCACCGAGCAGGATCTGAAAGAGGCGGGTTACCTGGAGCTGGTCATCGACCACCGCCTCGCGGCCGCGGGCAACTACCGTCTCGGGCAGACCGTCCGCGTACACGACCATACCTGGACCCTCGTGGGCATCGTCCCGGCCGGGGGGATCACCCGCGTCTACATGCCCCGGCGGACCGCGCAGTTCCTCTTCGGCAGCGCCGCGGCGAACATGTCCAGCCTCATGTTCGTCAAGCTCGCCGAGGGCGTGGACCCCGTCGCGGCCGCCCGGGAGATGCGGTCCCCGCGGTACGAGATGCTCCCGATCTCGCAATTCCGGGCGATGCTCGATGAGCGTTTCGCCCTGATGCACCGGGTCTCGGCGGCGGTGAATGTCATCGCGATGGTCATCGCCTTCCTGTTCATCATGAACACGCTGTACATGATGGTGCTCCAGCGGACGCGGGAGATCGCGATCCTCAAGAGCTCCGGGGCCTCGAACGCGTTCATCCTGCGACAGGTGCTCGGCGAATCGATGATCCTGACGGCCACCGGGCTGGTCGCGGGCATCGCGCTGGCGTACCTCGCCGGGTGGGGCATCGAGAGCCTCCCGGCGCTGCTGACGGTGACGATCACCCCGGAGCTGGTGGTCACGGCGGGGGTCCTGGCGCTGGCCGGCGGGGCCGCCGCGGCGCTGTACCCCGCCTGGCGGGCGATCCGCGTGGATATGGTCGAGGCGCTGACCCTGGAATGAGCGAACACGAGCCCATCCTGGAAGCCCGCGGGCTGGAGAAGTCCTGGGGTCGCAGCCGCGCCCGCGTGCAGGTGCTCCGCGGGCTCGACCTGGCCGTGCGCCGCGGGGAGTTCCTGGCGGTGATGGGCCCGAGCGGGT
>CAYTQL010000008.1:2983-8387 GCA_964439555.1 uncultured Planctomycetaceae bacterium
GGTGTGGCAAGAGCACGCTGCTGCACGTGCTCGGGCTCATGAGCCCGCAGGACGCCGGCGAGGTCCGCTTCGAGGGCGCCCCGGTGGAGACCGACGCGGACCGGCGAGCGATCCGCCGGCGGGGCATCGGGTTCGTGTTCCAGCGGTTCAACCTCCTCGGCGTACTTGGCGCCCGGGACAACGTGGCGATTTCCCTGAAGGTCCGCGGGCTGAAGCCCGACGGGCGCGTCGAGCGGCTCTTCGAGGCGATGGGCATCGCCCACGTCGCCGGGCGGAAGCCCGGACAGATGAGCATCGGCGAGCAGCAGCGCGTTGCGGTCGTCCGGGCGATGGCGCACGCCCCAGCCCTCATACTCGCCGATGAGCCCACGGGCAACCTCGACACCGCCAGCTCGAACGCCCTGCTGGAGTTGCTCAGCGGCGTGAACCGCGATTCCGGACAGACGATCGTGATGATCACGCACTCGCCGGAGGCGGCGAAGCACGCCGACCGGGTGGTGCACATGCGAGACGGCGTGATCCGGGAGGCGACGCCGTGAGCGACCCCCGCGCTCAACCGACGCCCCCGCCGGACGCTCTGCCCCCCGCGGCGCGCGCCCACGCCGGGGGGGACCAGGTCTCGGTGATCCGCTGGTTCATCTTCTACGCGGCGCTGATCGGCGCGCTGGGGCTCATTCTCGCGGCGCTGCTCTCGGGGGAACCCTGGCGGTGGACCTGGCGGCCGACGGAACTGGCCGGGCAGCTCCGCGGACTCTCTCCGGCGATCAAGCTGCTGACCTTCGGGATCTACATCAGCCTGGCCAACACCTTCTTCCCCCTGCCCACCAACCCGATGGTGGCGATCGTCGCCACGCAGGAAGCGGCGATCACCGGCAACGTGTGGACCAACACGCTGATCGTCGCCGCGATCGCCGCGACCGCCAGCACGATTGCGAACCTCAATGACTACCACCTCGTTACGCTGCTGCTGCGGAGCCCCAAGATCGCCCTGATCCGCGCGACCCACCTCTACCACAAGACGGCCGTGTGGTTTCACGGGTCCCCTTTCGGCATCCTGGTGCTCTTCAACGTGATCCCGATTCCCGTGGACGTCGTGCGGGTGCTGGCAATCACCTGCCGCTACCCGCGCGCGCCCTTCGCGGCGGCGAACTTCCTGGGGCGTCTGATCCGATACACGATCATCGCGGCCGGGACGTTCTGGATCAGCCAGTGGCGTTCCAACGCGGGATGGATCGTGGTCGTCGCCCTGCTGGTCACCGCCCTGGGGATGCTGGCGCTGAAGGGCCTGTGGCGCATGCGGCCGGCGTTTCTGCGACCGAAGCCCAACCCCGAGGTCTCCGAAGCGTCTGAACAGATGGACTGAACTTCCAGAGGATCGACCATGCACACGATGCGATTCATCACGCTCGTCGTCCTTCCGCCGCTGCTGGCGGGGGTCGCCTGCGCCCAGACCGCCACGACACGCGCCACGACACGCGCCACGACCCCGGCGCGCCCCGACGCCAAAGCCATGAAGGTGCTCGAGCGGCTCGAGCGGGCGGGCGGGGCGCACCGGACGATCCGCGGCGACGTGACCTACGAGATCCAGGACCGCCTCACCGGCGACAGCGAGACGCGGACCGGCTGGGTGGCTTACCGCAAGGGGCGCGGGGAGAGGCCCGGGGCGTTCCGGATCACCTTCGAGACGCTCCGCCAGGGCGAGAAGGGGCGGAAGCTGGCCGACGAGGTCGACTACGCCTTCGACGGCGGGTGGCTGGTCATCAAGAAGCACCGGATCAAGCAGATCAACCGCTACCAGGTGGCGGCGGACCCGAAGAAGGCCCGCCCGCTCCAGCTCGGTAAGGGTCCCCTCCCGGTCCCCTTCGGCCAGCAGGCCCGGCAGGTCGCCGGGCGGTTCGACCTCTACACCCGCCCGGTCCGGTCGAAGGAGCCCGAGGGCACGCTGTACATCCGCCTGACGCCGAAGAAGGATACGGAATCGAACTTCACGCGCCTGGAGATGTGGGTGGACCGCAAGACCGGGCTGCCCGTGCGCATCGAGGCCCGCGACAAGGACGAGAAACGCAAGACGCTGGAGTTCCGCGAGGTCCGCACCGGCACGCCGCTGAAAGACGAGCTGTTCACCCTCCCCCGACCCCGCGGCTGGAAGGTGAACGTCCGCCCGCTGAAAGACGCCGCCGCGGGCTGATGGGCTACGCGGCGCATCCCTCAGGGCTCGGCGGTCTTGCGGGCGTGCAGGCAGCCCATGTCGTCGATCCGTCCGCGAAGCCGCTCGTACATCTCGCGGTCGTAGCGCCGCCGGTAGACCAGGTACTTCTCAAAGCGAAGGATCTCGCACCCGGCCTCCCTGAGAGCCTCCCGGACGCGACCCCACTCGATCCGGTCGTCGGGGTAGACGTGAATGTCTCCCTCCGGCTGATAGCGCGGGTTCATCAGCAGGCGGAGTCCCCAGAGGTAGTTCGACGGCTTGACGTACTTCAGCACGTACTCCCACCACGGCCGGGCCTTGCGACGCCATTGCCGGTACGCCGGCGGGTTCTCGTAGACCGTATCCGTCGCTTCGTGGTCGATCACCACCACCCCGCCCGGTCGAACCACGCGGGCGAGATCCGAGACCGCCAGGAGGTAATCCGGGATGTGGTGGAGCACGGAGAACGCCACGGCCAGGTCGAACGCGCCGTCCTCGAACTCCCGCAGGTCCCGCCCGTTGAGACGGAATCGCTCCACGCGGTCGCCGAACCGCTGTTCGATCCGGTCGAGGCACCCGTCGGAAACGTCGGCCGCGGTGACGCGGCAGCCGAGGTCCACGAGATGAGCCGTCACGTTGCCCGTCCCGGCCCCGAAATCCAGCGCCCGCACCGCTTCCTCCCCGGCGAGATCCCCCGTTGCACGTTCCAGCGACTCGCGCAGCCGCGCCTGCTCGATGGGGTTGAACAACTCGCCGTGCCTGCGTTCGTAACGCCGAACACAGGCGTCGTACGCCCGTCGGTTCCGCTCGATTCGGGGATCGATACTGGATTGAGATTCTGACATGAACCGAAGCAATCTAGCAGAGCCGCAAGCGCATCTCAACCTGGCCGCGGACGGCGCTCCAGCCGGAATGAGCATCTGCCGATATAGGCCCAATACCGTCCGACAAGCCCGTTCACAGCGACCCGGCGTATGAGAGTCCTTCTGGACATTCTGGATCCCGCCCAGGTTCACTTCTTCCGCTTTCTGTACGAGAAGCTCCGGGCGAACGGACACGAGGTCCTGATCGCCGCGCGCGACAAGGGCATCCTGCTGGAGTTGCTCGACCGTTTCGGCATGGAGCACCTCTGCCTCTCGACGATGCGTCCGGGGCTTCCGCTGATGGCGCTGGAACTGCTCCAGCGGTACGCCGGCGTCGCGCGTGAGATCCGTCGCTTCAGGCCGGACGTGCTCCTGGGGATCACCGGGATCTCGATCGGTCTGCCGGGCGCCCTGGCGGGCGTGCCGCGGGTTGCGGTGGACCTCGACGACTGGGCGCATCTCCAGCGAACCGTCTCCCTGCCCTTCGCAAGCCGGATCGTGACCGGGAGCGGATACGAACGCCATCTCGGGGCGCGCGGGCGCCGGTTCAACGGGGTCTGGGTCCAGGCCTACGTCGGCAACCGGTACTACACGCCGGACCCCGAACCGCTCCGCAGGGCGGGCGTAACCGTGGACCGTCCCTACATCGTCGCCCGGAAGCTCGGCTGGCACGCCGTCCACGACGCCCGCCTGCACGGCGCCCCGTTCGAAACCTGGCGCATGGCGCTGCGCCGCCTGGAACGCTTCGGGCCCGTGTACTTCAGCACCGAGGACGAGCCGCCGGACGATCTCAAACGCTTCCACCCTCCGATCGCCGTCGAGCACATGCACGATCTGCTCGCCTTCGCAACCCTGTATATCGGCGAAGGGGCAACGATGGCGGCCGAGGCGGGCGTACTGGGCGCCCCCGCCGTGGCGACCGGGCCGTATCGGTGGGGGTACATGCGCCAGCTCGAGGACAAGCATCAGCTCATCATCAATTCCGACGGGCTCGCCGACGCCGTGCAAAGCGCCGAAGCGCTCCTGCGCGACCCGCAGAGCAAGGCCCGGTGGAACCGCCGGGCGAGACGATATCGGGAGATCACCGACGACGTCGTCGACTTCCTGTATCAGCAGCTTCTGGAAGTCGCCTCGTCGGCCTGAGAAACGAACGCCGACTCAGCGCCCACGGGGGCGTTGGAGGTCGAAGACCAGCAGGGGGACCTGGTTGCGCTTGTCGTGGTGGGCGAGGTCCTCGCCGGGGACCCGCTCGACGGCGAACCGTTGCCGCATCGCCCGCAACAGGGGGGGAAGTTCCAGCCTCCGCCCCCCGCTCAGCGGCCAGACGGCCACCTCGGGGAACAACGCGTAGCGGATGTCGAGTTCCGACGCCATCTGCCGGATGTCCCGGATCGTCAACTCGGGAACGGCCACGAGCTCTCGGGGGCCCGCCCCCTCGCGCCGTCCGGCGCGGATCGGGACCGGCACGATCCGTCGGTTGAGGTACCAGCCCACCACCGGGCGGTAATGCGCGAGCTTCGCCTCGTGCTGGCGGGTGATGTACGTGTTGACGCTCATCAGGGCCCCGTCGGGCGGAATCCGCTCGTTGAGCCGCTGGAAGAGCCGTACATGCGAGAGCGGCCACTCCCGGACGGCGTAGTAGTCGCCCGTCCCGCGGGCGCAGAAGATCACGATCCCCGTCAGCGCCGTCGCCAGGGCGAGCCCGGCCCAGCGGCGTCCCAGCCGGTTGACCACCCGGAGGAGCCCGAAGAGCCCGGCGGCGGCGCAGGCAGCGACGATCCACACCGCCGGGATCTGCCAGTACTGGTGCCACTTCATCATCCCGCGGAGCGTGAGAAACTGGAGCAGCGGGATCAGCAGCAGCAGCGAGAAGCACGGAATTACCGCTCCGGCAGGCGCGGGGAGCCTGCGATCCCGCACGACCCGCCGGACCCAGTCAACCACGTGCCACCCCGCCCCGACGCCCGCGGCGATCAGCATCGGGAGCGTGAAGTTCGTCCGCCCGTGCCGCCATGTATCCGAGAACCACTCGCCCCAACTGAACCTTTCCGCTTCGCCGGTGCTCGCCCGCCACTTGTACAGCTCGTAGAGCCCGGCGACGTCCCACCCGCGGCCCGCCAGGAGAGCCAGGACGATGCCGACCGCCCCGAAGAACGTTCCTCCCCCGGCCGCGAGGATCAACCACCCGTCCGGCTTCCGCCGACGGTGCACACACCGCCCGAGGTAGTGCAGCCCCATCCCGATCGGCCAGAAGAACGCGCTCCACCCGTGAACCGTCCCCCCCAGCAGCGCCAGTGCGAGCAACCAGTAATGCCACCGCCTCGGCGGCGCTTCGCCCAGCTCGCCGATGATC
>CAYTQL010000008.1:8397-20038 GCA_964439555.1 uncultured Planctomycetaceae bacterium
CCCCCGCCCAGCAGCACCGCCGCCGCCACGCCGAACCACAACCCCGCAACCGGGAGGAGGTAGTCCTGCCAGCCGAGTCCGAAGTACCCCGCCAGCGGCGTCATGCCCGCCAGGAGCGTCGCGATCAGCGCCCGCCCCGGACCCAGCAAGCGCAGGAAGATCTCGGCGAACAGCAGGAGGCTCAGCGCCGCCATTACCAGCCGCATCCCGCGGACCGCCTCGACGCGCTGCCCGAAGACGGCCTGGACCGCCGCGGAGCTCCATGCCGCGACCGGGGGATGGTCGAGGTTCCAGTTCGGCTCCTCCGGCGGCGGGAAGCCGACGTCGTAGGTCAGCATTCCGCGGGTGTGCGAGAGCGGATACACGAGCAGTGACCGCCCGATCCAGCAGGACTCCGCCTCGCCCCAGGCGTGCAGCCCGGCGATGGGACGGTCGAGCTGGCGGAGGTGCGTAAACGCCAGGAGAATCAGCACCAGCCCCACGCCCGGCCAGTACCACACAGGCGTGCCGGTCGCGCCCGGTCGCTCGGCCGGCGCGGGCGCGGCAGAGCGTTGGGCGGGGTCAGTCGCGGGCATGCGGTTCCTCGGATTCCGATTCCATCGCCTCGGCCAGTCGGAGCAGCGCCTCCCGGATGCAGGAAGCGAATCGCGGCTCGACCTCCAGCCTGCCGACCGCCTCGTTCGCTGCTTCGGGTCGGGCCCGGGCGGCGAGGGCGGCGAGCGCCCGGGCCTCCGCCTCGATCGGACCGGCAAGGCGGTAGGCAACCTGCCGAAAGTCCGAGGCCGTCCCCAGCAACACCTCCACCGCCGAGGCCCCGGACGGCGCGGTGTCCGGGGCGCGTCCCGCGTCGGTCGACGAGGCGCAGATCCGGCCGATCAGTTCGCTCGTCCCGATGCCCTCTTCCAGCGGGAGAATCTCGACCCGTCCGCCGCCGGCCCGGACGGCCGGGGTCTCGGGCATCCCGTCGGGCTCGTAGTCGCCGCTCTTGCAATGGACATCCGGGGCGAGCAGTTCCACGAACCGCACGGGGAGCGTTTCCTCGAAGAGCACCACGTGATCGACCGACGCCAGCGCCGCGAGCACCTCCGCGCGATCCCGCTCCGGAACCACCGGACGGGAGGGCCCCTTGATCCGCCGAACGGAGGCGTCGGAGTTGAGCCCGACGACCAGCAGGTCTCCCCGCCCCCGCGCGCGGGCGAGCATCCGCACGTGGGCCGCGTGGATCAGGTCGAAGCACCCGTTCGTGGAGACCATGCGCAGGGACCGCGCCCGGGCCCACGAGCGCAGCGCGGGGACCTGCTCCAGCGTCAGGATCGTCGGTGGACGTTCGGACGGCATCCCGAGGGACTATATCGACCGTCCGCGGGCGCGACAATAGCAGCCCCGCGCCGGCGCCCTTGGCTCAACGCGCGGCGGCGCGTACAATCCCCCGCGTGAGCGAACCCTCCCCCGCCAGGTTGACCCGGACGCACCAGATGATCCTCCTCGGCGCGCTGCTGCTCGGCCTGGTCGGGCGGTTCGGGCTGCTGACGCTCGCGCCGCGGTACGGATACGTCTACGACCACTTCGACAACGTCCAGATGGGTCGGGCCGTCGCCGAGCACGGGCTGGAGGTCTACGAAGTCCCCCGGGTACGCCAGCCGGCGGTGAAAGGGCAGGTCTGGTCCGAGCAGAGCGGCGCCTTCGAGTCGGCCGCCCGCCCGGCCGCCCGGGTCCCGAACTATCCGCCCTTGGGGCTTTCCCTGTTCTACCTCGGCTCGCAAGGCGTCGAGAGCGGGCAGGTCAACACCCGCACCGCCCGGACAGTCATGGCGCTTCCCGTGCTTGCCTTCGAACTGCTGCTGACGGCGGGGGTGTTCCTCCTGGTCCGTCGCCTGGCGGGCGCGGGTTGGGCGGTCCTGGCTGCGTCGGCGACGTGGCTGATGCCCCCGCTGGCGATGGACACCGCCCTGTGGGGGCAGACCGACGCGTGGCTGCTGGGCCCGGCGGTCTGGATTCTGCACGCGATGCTCGGGCGGCGGTGGCTCCTGGCCGGGGCGGTCTGGGGCGTGGCGCTGCTGCTCAAGCCCCAGGCGGTGCTGCTGGTCCCGGTGGCGCTCCTGGCCGCGGGGTTCCTGGAATCGCCGCGGGGCGATTTGCCAGGCACGCTTGGGGTGCGCCTCGGGAAGTTCCTGCTCGCCGGGCTCCTGTTGGCGGGGCTGCTCTCGCTGCCCTGGACGCTCGCCGACGGCGGGGCGTGGTTCCGCGAGAGCTACCTCCGCAACCTCACCGAAGCCTATCCGATGACCACCGCCCGGGCGTTCAACGTCTGGTACTTCGACGCCCTCTCGGCCGACGCCGACTTCGTCCGCAGCCCGCTGGAGGCCACCCGCCCCATCGCCGGGATGACCCGCGACGCGTGGGGCCGGGTCCTGCTGATCGGCGCCATGCTCATCCTGGCGGCGCTGGTGGTCTGGCGGTACCGCCGACGACGCGAACTGGGGCTGATCGTCTTCGCCGGCCTGTGGCTCTGGAGCGCCTTCATGCTCCCGACCCGCGTGCACGAGCGGTACGTGGTCTACTGCATCCCGTTCCTGCTCGTCGCGGCCGTGGTGCTGCGCAGGCTGTGGATCGTGGCGATCCTGCTGGCGATCGTCGGCGGCGCGGAACTCTCCCACAACCGCTGGTTGAAGGCGCCCGCGGGAAGCTGGCCGCGCGTGCGCGATCAAGTGGACCGCCAGGCCCGGCGCTACGCCCGGGAGTATGGACGGATTCTCCAGTCCGGACAGCGCCCCGAGGGGCCGACGCCGCCGGAAGCCCGCCGGCAGAGGCTGCGTCACGCGCGCAGGGAGTATCGCGCGCTGCGAACCCCCTACCGCCGGTGGGAGCTGCTGCTGACGCTGCTTTCGGTGGGCGCCTGGGTCGCCGGCGCGGTCGCCTGCTTCGTGAAGCTTCCGTGGAGGGACCAGGAGCCGCACGGGAGCCGTCCCCGGGGCGCGACGAAGCCGAAGCGAACGTAGCGACGCAGCGAGGCGGAGCGCTACGCCGGCTCGCAGCGCGGGGCGCTGTGCCCCCCGCGACGGGAGCAGATCCGGTCCTTGCCCTGCTCCTTGGCGGCGTAGAGGCACTCGTCCGCCAGGGAGATGAGCTGCTCGGCCGAGGCGGGCTCATCGGCCTGCAGCGAGGCGACGCCCACGGACATCGTCACCGGGTTGGTCACCCCCTCGTACCGGCGGCAGGCGTCGGCGAGCTCGGTGCGGATGCGCTGCCCGACCTCCACGCCGCGGTCGATGGGGGTATGCGGAAGCAGGAGGACGAACTCGTCGCCCCCGTACCGCGCGGCAATGTCCGTGCTCCGCAGCGAGGAGCGGATGATCTCCGAGGCCACCACCAGCACCTCGTCGCCGAACTGGTGCCCGAGCGTGTCGTTGAGCTCCTTGTAGTGGTCCAGATCGCACATGCAGCAGGTCAGGTCGAACTCGTACCGGACCGCCTCGTCGAAGGATCGCTCCAGGACCTCGCCGAACCGCCTCCGGTTCGCCAGTCCGGTCAGGTGGTCCGTCGTCGCCAGCGCCTGGAGCTTGATCAGCGACTCCTCGAGCTGCTGGTTCTTGACCTTCAACTGCCCCAGCGCCTCCTCGAGGCGCTGCTGAAGAATCCGGTTCTCTTTGCGCGTGCGGTGCTGGCGAACGGCCTTTTCCAGCAGGATCGGCAGGGCGAAGAGGTAGTCGCCGAGCTTCACGACGTAATCCTCCGCCCCGCGCTTGACCGCCTCCGCCGCGACGGTCGAGTCGTTCTGCCCGGTGACGAAGACGACCGGCACATCGGACCGCTCGCGGATCTGCTCGAGCAGTTCCACGCCCGTCCCGTCGGGGAGGTTGTAGTCCAGCAGGAGGATATCGTAGTCGTCGAGGTCCCGTCGGAGGCACTCGGCCACGGTGGCGTCGGCGTGGACGCACCCGCCCGGGCGTTGGTCGTAGTACATTCCCAGCGCCTCGCACATCAGGTCGCGCTGGTCGGGGTCGTCGTCGACCAGCAGAATGCGCGGCGCCTGCTCCGTATTGTGCGGCATTTGCTCTGGCACGGAAGACTCCAGCTCTACTTCAAGGCGCCGCGGCGGAGCGCGACGCGCCGTGTTCGGAAACCCATTCATTCGCGGGCCCGTCGGACTCGGCGGGGGGTCGGGTCGTCGGGGCCGAGAGGGTCAGGTGGAACGCCGAACCTTCGCCGGGCTCGGACTCCACCCACGCCCGGCCGTCGTACTTGGCGACCACGGTCTTGACCAGCGCGAGCCCGACGCCCTTGCTCCCGGCGGCGCAGTTGCCGTTGCCGCGCTGGAAGACGCCGAAGATCAGCTTCTGCTGCTCGCGGGGGATGCCCGGGCCGTTGTCCTCGATTACGAAGTGGTGCATCCCGGGCTCGGCGGCGTCGTAGCGGACTTCGATGCGCCCGCCCTCGTCGCGATGCATGTACTTGATCGCGTTGTCGATGAGGTTCTGGAAGACCTTCCGCAGGCGATTGGGCTCGACGTACAGCTCGGGCGCCCGCTCGGGGAGCGACAGCTCGATCTCCCGCCGGGTCAGCTCGTACTCGAAGCTCTCTGCCAGGTCCCGGAGCATCGCGCGGACGTCGACGGTGCGGCGCTTCTCCGGGCGGCTCTTCACGCGGGAGAGTTCCAGCAGCTCGCCGATCAGCTCGCTCTCGGCGTCCACGTTCGCCTGGATCCGCTGAAGCCTCGCCAGCGCCTCCTCGGGGATCGCGTCGCGATGCTTGATCATGATCATCGTCGCCATTCCGGCGATGTTCCGCAGCGGGGCGTTCAGGTCGTGCGAGACGGCGCGGAGGAACTCCTCCTTCTCGGCCATCTCCTCGCGGAGGCGTTCATTGGCCAGCGCCAGATCTCCGGTCCGCTCGGCGACCTTCTTCTCCAGGCGCTCGTTAGCGGCGACCAGCTCGCTGCGCATCTCGCCGATCTGCTCGGCCATGATGTCGAACGCCCCGGCCAGCTCGCCGATTTCGTCGCTGCGGTGGATTTCGGCGCGGGTGGCGTACTCGCCGGCGCCGAGGTGTCGGGACGCCCCGGCGAGCTTGCGGATCGGCTGGATGATCGCCCGCCAGACGAGTAGATACCCCAGCGGAATCCCGCAGACCACGATCGTCGCGGCAACGACGGCCGTGCGCCGCTGCACCTCGGCCAGGCGTGCGGAGGTGGCGGTGGTGTCCATGACCAGGCGGACGCCCCCGAGCAGATCGTCCCGCCCCTCGTCGCGACGGATCACGATCGGACGGGCCAGCAGGAGCACGTCGCCCTCGGCGTAGCGGGTGTCCGAGACGCTGGCGGGCAGGTGAATCCACCCACGCCAGGCGTCGGGGAGCAGGTCGCGGCATCCGCTGACCACGGGAGTGCCCTCGGCATCGACCAGGGCGACGCAGCGGACCCGGTCCGAGCGGACGTAATCGGCCACCAACTGCTCCAGCGGCGTGCTCCGCTCGCTTCGCAGGTCGTGTCTCGCGGCGGCGGCGATGGCTTCGGCGAGGCGTCCTGCGTGGTGCAAGTCGCCTTCAATGAGGAAGTTGCGCGTTGTGTTGTACGAGAGCCACCCGTGGGCGGCCGTCACGGCGATGACCAGGAACGCCAGGACGAGCACCATCTTGGACTGCAGCCCGACCCGCAGGAAACGGCGCGGCGAGCGATTTGTGCGGACGGGGTTCGGCATGACCTCTTCCTGTCGCAGCGGCAGCGGGCGCAATCCGACCTTCGCTTGGGGTATCGACCGGATCGGAAGGTCACTTTGGCAGCGTGGTGAGGGTTTTGCAGACCGTGACGCCCTTGAAGGGGAGCGCCGCGGGCGGGGTTTCTTGGACAAGCCGGGGGACTTTTCCGCCGCTTTTCCGCTTGCATAATCCCGAGTTCGGGGTATAAGAGTAGTGGGAAGGAGCACGGAGCTTTCCACCCGCTCAAGTGAGGATCCGTGTACATTCAGGCTCGGTATGGCAGAGGGAGGAGTACAACATTCTGTGCGGGCTGAGGGAGGTCCGCGCGGCGAGGGGACGCTCGAAGCACCGTCCCTGATCGGCGTCAGCTCACTGTTCCGACACGTCTTGAGCGTCGCCGACGCCGTGGCCTCCAAGGACTGCATCGTCCTGCTCGAAGGTGAATCCGGTACGGGCAAGGAACTGCTCGCCCGGCGGATTCATTCGGCGTCTGCGCGTGCGTCCGGGCCCTTCATTCCCGTCAACTGCCCCGGAATCAGCGAAAGCCTCTTCGAGAGCCAGTTCTACGGGCACGTCAAGGGCGCCTTCACCGGCGCCGCGGGCGAGACGCTCGGCGTCGTCCGGGCGTCCGAGGGCGGAACCCTCATGCTCGACGAGATCGGCGAGCTTCCCCTGCATCTCCAGCCCAAACTCCTTCGGATGCTCCAGCAGGGCGAGGTGACCCCGGTCGGAGCGGCCCGGCCCGTTCCCGTGGACGTCCGCTTCGTCGCGGCGACCAACCGCTCCCTGGCGCGCCGGGTGGCGGAGGGAGACTTCCGCAACGACCTCTATCACCGGCTGAACGTCGTCCGCCTCGTGGTCCCGCCGCTGCGGAACCGTCCGGAGGACGTCGAACCCCTGCTGAACCATTACATCGAGCTCTACGCCCGCCGCTACCGCCGCCGCCCGGTCATGCTGAACTCTTCCCTCCGCCGGGCGCTGATGGAGTACCCCTGGCCGGGGAACGTCCGGGAGCTGGCCTGCTACGTCGAGCGGCTCTACGCGACCGAACTGCCCCCCATGCCCCCCACCTTCGGGACCTGGGACGACGAGTACGCCCCTCTCCCGACGCCGAAAACCGACCCCGCCCCCGGGCGGATGCCCGTCGAGGACCATTCCCCGGTCTGCCTCTCCCTGGCCGAAGCCGAAGCCCGAGCGATCCGCGAAGCCCTGGCCGCGTGCGACCACAACCGCTCGGCCACGGCGCGGACGCTGAAGATTCACCGCAGCACACTGCTGCGGAAGATGCGGGCCTACGGGCTCGATCGGCGCTGAAAAACGCCCGTTCCGTCTTTGCGAGATTTGGTCCGTTCCGGTAGCATGGGACCTACGCGGAGCAGGGACGGCTTGCCCCGTTCCAAGCGGGCAGCCCGGAAAGGGGAAGCGACCATGGCACTCATTCGTTCGATGATGCGAGCCGGTATCGCCTGCGCCTTGCTGAGCCTCGCCGCGACGAGCGCCTTCGCCCAGGAGGACGCAGCGGCAAACGACGACGCCCACGCCGCCACGGACCACTACGCCAAGATGGAAGAAGCCTATCTCGAGGGCGACTGGATTGCCCTCAAGGCCGCTTTCCTCAAGACGCCCAAGCACTCCGCCCGCTTCAACCGCGAGCAGCGGATGAACTGGCTGTACATGCGCAAAACCTCCCAGGAGTTCCGCCCTACCTGGTGGGACAAGACCAAGAGCTCCTCGGCCGTGTCGTTCCGCGCCCGTATCTGGCGCAAGAGCTTCACCGCCAACTACATGCCCACCCGCGCGCTGGGCTTCTCCGCCCCGGTGGACATCCACCGCGGACGGGTCCGGGTGATCGTCTCCTGGATGCCCAACCTCGTGGACAATCCCCAGCCCGCCGACGGGACGCTCGCCAAGGTCCACGGGATCAAGAAGGGGCACATCGGGGAGGCGATCGTCTGGCATGAGCTCGGGCACAACTACATCACGACCGCCCTTCCGGCCCGGTCCTGCGTGAAGCTCTACATGAACCACGGGCAGCTCTTCCACCACTGCCAGGAGTTCTACGCGGACATGACTTCGATCTACCACGCGAGCACCAAGGCGCGGATCGCCGCGATGCTGCTCCGCCTCGACGGGCTCAGTTGGTACGACGAGCTGGAATGCCACACCCGCGGCGCTCACGCGATCGGGGCGCTGCTGCTGAGCCACTGGCTGGACGAGCCGGAGAAATGGCCGTCCGTGCACCTGCCCGGCGAGCTCCCGGAGAAGGACGTCGAGCTCAAGACGCTGCTGTACGTCTACGAGAACCTCGACCCGGAATGGACCGTCACCGAGGACAGGGCGCTGCGGAAGCTGGTGGACCGGTTCCTCCGCGCCCACGGCGAGAACGTCCTCCGCAAGAAGGGCGAACTGACGCTGAACAACCGCCTGAAGATGAAGCTCATGGCCAGCGAGGACCGGACCTACCAGGCGAAGCGGAACCAATGGGTCTCCGAGAAGCTCGCCGCCGCCATCAAGGGCGGGCGGGCAGACAAGCCCCGCAAGCAGAAGCAATGGACCCGCGGCGACCGGATCGAAATCCCCTGGCGCGTCGTCCGACGGATCGGGGACTGAACGGGCGCGCCGCGGACCGTCAGGCGATCAGCCGCCGCATCTCCGCCACGGCGTCGCGCAGGCCCACGAACAGGGCCCGCGAGACGATGGCGTGACCGATGTTGAACTCCCCCCACCCGTCCAGCGCGGCCACGGGGCACACGTTGTCGTAGGTCAGCCCGTGTCCGGCGTGGACCTCCAACCCCGCCTCCAGCCCGCACTTCAGTCCGGCGGCGATGGCGGACAGGGCGCCGTCAATCGCACCGCGGCGGGTCGGCGAGGGCGGTTGACCCCAGGCGTTGGCGTACGTCCCGGTGTGGATTTCCACCGCGTCACACCCGGCGGATTCCGCCGCGGCGATCTGTTCGGCGTCCGGGTCCACGAAGGCGCTGACAACGACCCCCTTCGCCCGAAGCCGCTCGGTGACCGCCGCGAGCCGCGCCGCCTCGCCGCGACAGTCCAGCCCGCCTTCGGTGGTGACCTCCTGACGCCCTTCCGGCACCAGCGTGCACTGATCGGGCGCCAGACGCTCGGCGATGGCGATGATCTCCTCGCTCAGCGACATCTCCATGTTCAGCTTGCAGCGAACGATCTGCCGCAGAAGCTCCGCGTCGCGGTCGTTGATGTGCCGCCGATCCACCCGCAGGTGGAAGGTAATGCACGACGCCCCGCCGAGCTCCGCTTCCGCGGCCGCCCAGACGGGCTCCGGCTCGACAGTGCGGCGCGCCTGACGCACCGTGGCGACGTGGTCGATATTCACTCCAAGTGCGGGCATGGTGTCCTTCCTCTGCCGAAATCGCGAGTCGCAGACCCTCCTATTCTCCGCCGCGCCGCCCGCAGGTCAATTCACAATCCGCAATTCACGATTCACAATCCTCCGCGCCCGCTCTACGATGGTCCCGCGATGAGCGAAACCTCCCGCATCCTGATCCTCGTCAACCGTTCCAAGGACGGCGTGGACGCGGTCGTGGACGAACTGACGCCCTGGTTCGAGCAGCGCGGCGAGGTCGCCGGGGTCCTGGGCACCTTCGAGGAGGACCCCGAGGTGCCCGAGGCGGACCTCGCGGTGGTCTTCGGCGGCGACGGGACGCTCCTGGCCGCGGCGCGCATGCTCGCGGACCACGGGATTCCGCTGCTGGGCGTGAACATGGGCAAGCTCGGCTTCCTGGCGGAATTCAACGTCGAGCACATGAAGAAGCACTTCGAGGCGATTCTCGCCGGCGAGGTTCCGGCAACCGAGCGGATGATGCTGGTCGCCTCGATCACCGGCTGCCGTGAACACGCCTTCGAGTCGGTGGCGGCCAACGACGTGACCCTCTCGGCGGGCCCGCCCTTCCGGATGATCGACCTGAGCGTGCGGCAGGGCGAGCAGGAGGTCGCGCGCTACCTCGGCGACGGGCTCGTCGTCGCCACGCCGACCGGCTCGACAGGCTACAACATGTCCGCCGGCGGTCCGATCATCGAGCCGACGCTGGACGCCATCGCGATTACCCCGGTGGCTCCGCACTCGCTGGCGATCCGCCCCATCGCCGTCCGACCGGACGAGCCGATCACCATCACGGCCGAGCGGGTCAACGCGGGCACCAGCGTCATCGTCGACGGGCAGGTCACCTCGCAGCTCTGCAACGGGGACCGCGTGGAGGTCCGCCGCTCGCCGCGACCGGCGAAGATCGTCGCCCACCCCGGCCGACCGTTCTTCCATACCCTCGCGCGCAAGCTCGGCTGGGGTCGGAGCCCGTATCACCAGGGATCGGGCATCGGCGATCGGGCATCAGGCGGGGCGTAGCGCCGCGGACCGCCGCGACCCCTCGCCGCCCTCCACAGCGCGTTCACTCCTCCTTCAGCGCCGCCACGATCGCCATGATCGACTTCTTCCCGTCGCCGAAGAGCATGGCCGTGTCGTCCATGTAGAACAGCTCGTTGTCCACGCCGGCGAACCCGGGGCTCAGGGACCGCTTGCAGACGACGGTCGTTCGGGCCTTGTCCACGTCGATGATCGGCATGCCGTAGATCGGGCTGCCCTCGGCCGTACGGGCGGAGGGGTTGACCACGTCGTTGGCTCCGAGGATCAGCGCCACGTCGGCCCGCTCGATCTCGGCGTTGGTCGCCTCGCGGTCCAGGAGGCTTTCGTAGTCCACTTCCGCCTCGGCCAGCAGGACGTTCATGTGTCCGGGCATCCGCCCGGCGACCTCGTGGATGCCGAACTTGACCTCCACGCCGCGTTCCGTGAGCAGGTCGGCCAGCTCCTTGACCGCGTGCTGGGCCTGGGCGACGGCCATGCCGTAGCCCGGGACGACCACCACGTAGCTCGCGTCGGACATCGCCATCGCCGCGTCCTCGGGCGTCCAGGAAGTCACGCGGCGTTCTTCGCCGCCGCCCGCTGCGCCGGCGGCGCCGCCGACGGCGCCGAACAACACGTTGCTCAGCGAACGGTTCATGCCCACGCACATGATCCGCGTGAGGATGATCCCGCTCGAGCCGACCAGCGAGCCGGCGATGATCAGCCCCGGGTTCCGCAGCACGAAGCCCGTGGCGCAGGCGGCGAGCCCGGAGTAGCTGTTGAGCAGCGAGATCACCACCGGCATGTCCGCCCCGCCGATGGGGATGGTGAACAGCACGCCCCCCGCCGCCGCCAGCAACGCCAGCGGTATGATGACCCACCGCGCCCCGGGCATCGCGCCCCACAAGACGATCAACCCCGCCGCCACGACGAACAGCACGGCGTTGAGGACCTTCTGCATCGGGAAGGTCAGCGGGCGCCCGGAGATAACGAACTCCTGGAGCTTGGCGAAGGCGATCAGCGACCCGGTGAAGGTCACCCATCCGATCAGCGTGCCCAGGCCGACCGTGATCGCGAGGTAGTACTCGCCCTCCGTGCTCGCGGGACGCCAAGCCTCGGCGAACACCACCAGCGCCGAGGCGAGCCCGCCGAACCCGTTGAACATCGCGACCATCTGCGGCATGGCGGTCATCTTCACCGTCAGGGCGAAAAAGCCCCCCACCGCGGCCCCGATCAGCCCGGCGACGAGCACGAAGACCCATCCCTCGCCGCGAATCATCATCCGCTCGGTAATCGGCTCCTCCGCCAGCAACGTAAAGAGAATAGCGATGGCCATGCCGATCGCCCCGAGCAGATTGCCCAGGCGGGCGGTCTTCGGCGAGGACATGCGCTTCAGCGCGAAGACGAACAGCACCGCCGCCAGCAGATACGCCAGGTAGGTGATCGTCGGGCTCATTGCTCGCCCTCCTCGCCCTTGCGGCGTTTGCGTCCGCCGAACATCCGGAGCATGCGATCGGTGACCAGGTAGCCGCCGACGACGTTGACCATCGCGGCCGCCACGGCCAGCAGGCCGAACGT
>CAYTQL010000008.1:20048-21900 GCA_964439555.1 uncultured Planctomycetaceae bacterium
CGCCCAGCCAGCCCCCCGCCCCGGCCGCGAGGATCGCCCCGACGATCGCGATCCCGCTGATGGCGTTCGATCCGCTCATCAGCGGCGTGTGCAACTGCGTGGGGACCTTCTGGATCACCTCCAGCCCCAGCAGCATCGCCAGGACGAAGACCGTCATCGCTGCGACGATCGAAAGCGTCATGCGGGCACCTCGCCTTCGCCGAGTGCGTTGAGCACCTTCGGGTGGACCACCTCGCCGTCCCGGGTGACCAGCGTTCCGGCGACCACCTCGTTGTCCATGTCCAGGGAGAACCGCCCCTCCTCGTCCACGAGTTCGAAGAGGTAGCTCGAGACGTTGCGGGCGAGCATCGTCGAGGCGTGTACGGGCATCCGGGCGGGCAGGTCCGTCGGCGCGAGGACGGTCACCCCGCCGGCTTCGACGGTTTCGTCGGGCTTCGAGAGCGTGCAGTTGCCGCCCCCCGCGGCCGCGAGGTCCACGATCACCGTTCCGGGACGCATGCCCTTGACCATCTCCCCGGTAATCAGAACCGGGGCGGGGCGCCCGGGAATCAGGGCGGTGGTAACCACCAGGTCCGAGCGCTGCACGTGCGGGGCGAGAATCTCCTGCTCCTGGCGGTAGAACTCCTCGCCGAGATCGGTGGCGTACCCGCCGGCGTCCTCGGCATGCTCGACCTCCATCGCCACGAACTTCGCCCCGAGCGACTCGACCTGCTCCCCCACCGCCGGGCGGACGTCCACGGCGGTGACCACCGCGCCGATCCGCTTGGCGGTGGCGATCGCCTGGAGCCCGGCGACCCCCGCGCCGATGACCAGCGCCTGGGCGGGGCGAAGCGTGCCCGCCGCGGTCATCATCATCGGGGTGATGCGGGGCAATGCGTTGGCCCCGAGCAGCGCCGCCTTGTACCCCGCCAGCGTGCTCATGGAGCTGAGCACGTCCATCGACTGGGCCCGGGTGATTCGCGGAATCAGGTCCAGCGAGAGGCTAATAACGCCTCCGTCGGCCAGGGCGCGGATGCGCTCGAGTTGCCGGAGCGGGTCCAGCAACGCCGCGACGGTCTTGCCCGAGAGCGCCTCGATCGCCTCGTCGTTCGGAGGGTGAATGGAGACCAGCACATCCGCCTGCTCCCGCAGTGCGCCGGGTTCGGGGACGATTTCGGCGCCCGCCACGGCGTACTGGTCGTCGGAGATGAACGCCCCGCGTCCGGCGCCGCGTTCGATGAGCACGTCTACCTGCTTCCCGCAGTACCGTTTGACGGTCTCGGGGGTGACGGCGACGCGGCGTTCCCCGTGCTCCTGCTCGGAGGGAAATCCAAGTTTCATCGCGTTCCTCGCGCGGAGTTCCCTGCGTCCGCCCCACCCGATGCTGAGGGCTTCAGGTCAGTATAGGCAGCACGCCCGGCGCAAACGTCCGCAAACGCAGCCCATAGCAAGGCCCACCCGGGGGCGGGTGGGCCTTGGCGGTAGACTCGTCGGTTGGCTGTCGGGGGGGGGGGTTAGGAGGACTTCTCCATCGTCCCGAGGATCAGCTCGGGGGACATCTCGCTGGGCAGGTTCAGGGAGCCCAGCAATCCGGCGGCCGCGACGCGGAGGTCCTTCGACGCCTCGGAGACCACCAGGTCCACTACGGCGCGGGCCTGCTTCTCGCTGACCTTGTTCCCGAACTTCCGAGCCGAACGGGCCGCGGCGTTCAGGGCGGCGACCCGGACCGACTCGTCGGCCTCGGAAAGCGCCAGGTCCACCACGGCGCGCTGGGCGGCGGCGGTGGGCATCGACGCCAGCGCCTCGACCGCGGCGATCTTGACCTGGTTTGCCTCCGCATCCTGCGCGTCGATCAGCGCCGTAAACTGGTCGA
>CAYTQL010000009.1:0-21598 GCA_964439555.1 uncultured Planctomycetaceae bacterium
CCGGGTCGTTCCAGGCGATCCCGCGTTCCTCGCGGGGCGCATAGAAGTCCGAGCACTTGTAGGCGAACTCGGCCCAGTCGCTGACCACGCAGAACCCGTGGGCGAACCCCTCGGGGATCATCAGCATCCGCCGGTTCTCGCGGGAAAGCGTCACGCCCACCCACTGCCCGAACGTGGGGCTCCCGCGGCGGATGTCCACGGCCACGTCGTATACCTCGCCCTGGACCACTCTCACGAGCTTCGCCTGGGGCGAGCCGAGCTGGTAGTGCAGCCCGCGGAGCACGCCCCGGGAGCTGCCGGAGCAGTTATCCTGGACGAATGTTGTCTGGATTCCGATCTCCGCGAATTTCCGGGCGTTGTAGGACTCCATGAAGAACCCGCGCCGGTCCTCGAAGACCTTCGGCTCGACCATACACACGCCGGGCAGATCGGTCTCGATGCGGTTCACCGCAGGTCCCCCCCGTCCACTAAATCTCGTAAGTAGTGACCGTAGCTGCTCTTGCCAATCGCATCGGCCGCCTCGGACAGCTCCTCCACGCCGATCCACCCGTTGGCGAAGGCGATCTCCTCCAGGCAGGCGATGTGGATGCCCTGGCGCTTCTGGATGACCTCGATGAAATTGCCCGCCTCGATCAGGCTCGCGTGGGTGCCCGCATCCAACCAGGCGACTCCCCTCCCGAGGACCTCGACCTGGAGCTTCCCTTCATCGAGGTAGGACCGGTTCAGGTCGGTGATCTCCAACTCACTTCTGGAGCTTGGTTTAAGTTGTTTCGCCCGCTCGCAGACCGTGGAATCGTAGAAGTAGAGCCCGGGGACGGCGTAGCGACTTCGGGGGTTGAGGGGCTTCTCTTCGAGGTGGGTCGCCCGATGGTCTCCATCGAAGGAGACCACCCCGTAGCGCCGCGGATCGGAGACGCGATATCCGAAGACCCGCGCGCCGTCGGCCAGGTCCGTCGCCCGGCGGAGCAGCTTGCTCAAGCCCTGCCCGAAGAAGATGTTATCGCCCAGAACGAGGCACGCCGGCTCGGAACCGACGAACGTCTCGCCGATCAGGAACGCCTGGGCGAGCCCCTCGGGCTTGGGCTGGGAGGCGTAGCGGAACTCCACGCCGAAGCGGCTTCCGTCGCCGAGGAGCCGCTCGAAGAGCGGAAGGTCCTCGGGCGTCGAGATGACGAGAATCTCCCGGATGCCCGCGAGCATGAGCACGCTCAGCGGGTAGTAAATCATGGGTTTGTCGTATATGGGCAGCAGTTGCTTGCTCACCGCCAGGGTGACCGGGTGAAGGCGGGTGCCGCTGCCGCCGGCAAGGACGATGCCTTTCATCGCGCCTCGTTAAGTCAGAAGGTCCGAAACGGCGGCATTTTAGGTTGACACCCCGGACCAGGCAATGGGAAACTCCCGGACTGGCGCAACCGCGGGCGGTCGGGTTTCCCGCCGGGAAGCCCGCCGGCACACAGGGTCGGAGCAAGGAGCGATCAGCAAAAGAGAGGCAGCGGGAACGGTCGCCGCGAGGCGCCGCCCTGGTCCGTTCAGATCGGGTCTCCCGCGGTCTTCTCCCCTTCTTCCTCCTGCTCTCGGGGGGCGCTGCACCGTTACCGACGCCCTGCGGCGTGGCGGGAGAGACAATCGCACACGCGCGGCCGCGGGGCCGCAGGTGGGACCATCTACATCGGAGTGACCCGGTCGCCTGGACGGGCCATCGCCTTCATGGATGAAACGCTTCAAATCTCGCTTCACTTCGACCAGTACAGCCGCTACCGCAGCGCCGCCGAGGCCGTTGCCCTGCTCAGCGAGCCCGGGGATACGGTGCTGGACGTCGGAAGCGGTCAGACCTGCGTGCTCGGGGGCTTTCTCCCCGACCGCGACGTGACCTACCTCGACCCGCTGCTGGAGACCCGGGCGGCCGTAGCGGGCGACCCGCATTACATCGCCCGTCCGCTGGAGCAACTCGATCCGCACGAGCGGCGCTTCGACGTCGTGGTCTGTGTCGACACGCTCGAGCACGTCCCGCCGGAGCAGCGCGAGGCGTTCCTTCAGCGGCTGGCGTCTTTCGCGAACAAGGGGCTGGTCCTCTCCATGCCCTGCCGGGACGTCGGCGACGCGCTGGAGGTGGACGAGGAGGTCAACGCCGTCTATCGCAAGCGGACGGGGGAGGACTACCCGTGGCTCCGCGAGCATTTCGAGTACGGGCTGCCTCCGCTCGCGGAGGTGCGGGGGCAGTTGAGTCGGCTCGGTTGGGAAACCGCCGTCATGGGCAACGGGCACGGGCCGTGGCTCAAGGAACTGCTGGCGTGGGTGACCTCGATCATCGACGAGCCGGCGGGGCATCGCGTCGTCGAGAAGTTGAGCCTCGAATACAACAGGGCGCTCTACCGCTACGACCACCTCTCGCCCTGCTATCGGCAGGTGGTTCTGGCGCAGAAATCCGAGCCGCCGTCCCTTCCGGAGCACCTCCGGGAGACCGACGCCCTCCGCGCCGAGGCGCAGGACGCCTGGCGGGAGTTCCATCGGGCGATGATCGCCCGGATTTCCGAGGCATTCCTCGCGGTCCTGCACCACAATGACGAGTTGGAGGAGCTCGCGCCGATCCGCCACAAGCTCCACGTGGCCGAGGCGAAGGTCGAGGAGATGACGCGGAGCAAGTCCTGGAAGCTCACCGTCCCGCTGCGCGGCGCGATGCACCTCGGGCGGATCGTCCGTCGCCGCGGGCCGCGGGCGACCAAACGGGCGATCAAACGCGCGATCGAGCGAACCGGGCGCTTCGTCTACCGGCACGTGCCGATGCCCGACCGTGTTCGGTGGGCGCTGACGCGCTGCTTCTTCGTCCTCTTCGGACGCCTGCTGCGCACCAGCGGAGCATACCACGCGTATCGGCAGGAACTGATGTGGCGCCGCCGGGCGCAGTCCCCGGTTCGCCCCGCCCGGAAGCTCGAAGGCTTCGCCCGCCCGGAGACCGATAAGCCCGACTGCATCTTCTGGGGCGTGATCGACTGGCATTTCCGCTTCCAGCGCCCGCAGCACCTCGCCAAAGGCCTGGCCGCGAAAGGTCACCGGGTCTTCTACATCTCCCCGCAATTCGCAAACAATCCGTACCGACCGTTCGTCGTCGAACGTCTGGATGTCCACGGCGAGGTGCACCAGGTTCGCCTGGGCGTCTCGCCCCCGCCGCGGATCTACGACGGCGAGCCGGCGGACGCGCAGGCACGCGCCACCCGCGAAGCGCTGCGCCATCTGCTGGGCGCCGCCGACGTCCGACGGGCCGTTTCCGTCGTCCAGCATCCCGGGTGGCGGCAACTGGCCTACCAGGTCCCCGACAGCCGGATCGTCTACGACTGCATGGACCATCACCACGGGTTCAGCCAGGCGGCCGAGAGCCTGGGACCCTCCGAGCGGGACCTCGTCCGCACGGCGGACCTGGTGGTCGGCTCCTCGAGCTGGTTGTACGACCGGCTCAGCGCGCGGAACCCCAACACCGTCCTCGTCCGCAACGCCTGCGAGCCCGGACACTTCGCCGAGGCGCCCGGGAAGGTCCACATCGCGAGCAAAGGGCGCAAAACGATCGGGTACTACGGGGCGATCGCCGAATGGTTCGACGCCGAACTGGTGTACGAGGTCGCCCGCGCCTTTCCGGACTGTCGCATCCTGCTGGTCAGGGCGGACACCGCCGGGGTGGTCTCGTCGCTCTCGGACTGCCCCAACGTCGAGAGCCACGGGGAGGTGCCCTACGACGAGTTGCCCGCCTACCTGCACGGGATGGACGTCTGCCTGATCCCCTTCCAGTTGATCGAGCTGACCCACGCGACCAACCCGGTGAAGATCTACGAGTACCTCGCGGCCGGCAAGCCGGTGGTCACCACCGACCTGCCGGAACTGCGGCACCCGGAGATGCAGCCGCTGATCTACCGGGCGCGGAACCAGGGGGAGTTCCTCAGCGGCGTCCGCTCCGCCCTGGCCGAGGCGCCCGACGCGCCGGTCCGCCGGAAGCGACGCGCGTTCGCCCTCTCGCAGACGTGGGATCAGCGGGTGGAGAAGCTCGAGGACGCCGTCGAGGCGCTGACCGATCCGCTGGTGAGCGTCATCGTGGTCACCTGGAACAACCTGGAGGTGACCCGGGCCTGCATCGAGAGCCTCTTCGAATGGAGCGACTACGAGAATTTCGAGCTGATCGTGGTGGACAACGCCTCGGCCGACGAGACCCCCGAGTACCTTCGGACGCTCGAAGCCGAGCGGGAGAACGTCCGGGTGATCCTCAACGACGAGAACCGCGGGTTCGCCCCGGCCAACAACCAGGGGCTCGAGATCGCCCGGGGCGACTACCTGGTGCTGCTCAACAACGACACGAAGGTCACGCCAGGCTGGCTCCGCACGCTCGCCGGGCACCTGCGGCGGCGTCCGGGCATCGGCGCGCTGGGCCCGGTCACCAACAACATCGGCAACGAGGCGCGCGTGGTGACGGAGTACGAGACCGACGAGGAATTGCTCGCCGAGGCGCGGCGGCGGTCTCAGCGGCACGCGGGGAAAGTCTTCGACATCCCGGTCGCCGCGTTTTTCTGCGTAGCCTTCCCCCGCGAAGTGTACGAGCAGGTCGGCCCGCTGGACGAGAACTACGAGGTGGGCTTCTTCGAGGACGACGACTACTGCCAGCGCATCCGCCAGCTCGGCAAGCGGGTCTGCTGCGCCGAGGACGTCTTCATCCACCACGAGCTCTCGGCGTCGTTCTCGAAGGTCAGCGACGCCGAACGCCGGGAGGTCTTCGAACGCAACCGGGCGTACTACGAGTCGAAGTGGGGCGAATGGACGCGCCACCGCTACCGACCCGCCGACGACGCGGAAGATGCCGCGGAGACGCGAGAGGCCTGACCCCGCACCCCGCGCCCGATCGCCGCCCGGCTTGTGGGGGATTTTGACCCTCGGTAGAATGCACCCCCGGCCCCCGCAGCCGCACGAGACAGTCATGACTCAACCCGCCAGTGAGACATTACGGTGGCGCGATGGATTCAACCCCCTGTTCATCGCCCGGAGGATCTGGACGCACCGCAGCCTCGTCCGGCAACTGACGCTGCGCGCGGTGCGGGACCGCTACAGCGGCGCGTACCTCGGCGTGCTCTGGTCGCTCTCCCAGCCGCTGCTGCGCCTGGGCGTCTACTGCTTCCTGTTCCTGCTGATCTTCAAGCCCCGGGCCCAGGAGGTCACCCGCGGGCAGTTCGTCGTCGGGCTCTTCTGCGGACTGATCATCTACCGCGTCTTCGCCGAGACGGTCGCCCGATCGCCGAACCTGGTCACCACGAAACGCTCCTTCGTCAAGAACGTGGTCTTCCCGCTGGAGGTGCTCCCCGTGGTCTCGCTGGGCGCCTCGTTCCTGCTGTTCCTCGGCCCGCTGGTGATTCTGCTGATCGCCCTGGTCGTCCTCGCGGAAATTCCCGCGACCATCGTCCTCTTTCCGCTGACGCTCCTGCCGCTGCTGATGCTCACGCTGGGTCTGAGCTGGTGGCTTTCGTCGATGGGCGTCTACATCGGCGACGTCAGCCACGCCGTGCGGTTCGTAACGCAGATGCTGTTTTTCATGTCGCCGATCATCTGGCGGGTGAGCTTCCTGCCCCCCGCCTACCAGAAATACGCCTACCTCAACCCCCTCGCGGTGATCATCGAGAACTCCCGCGCCGTGGTCATTCACGGCGAGATGCCCGACTGGCCGCGGTTGATCGTCGTCATCACCGCCTCGGCCGTGCTGATGGCGCTGGGCTTCGTGTGGTTCAACAAGACCAAGAAGGGCTTCGGCGATGTCCTCTGACCGGCAGACAACGCCCGCCGCGGTGACGGTGAGCAACCTCGGCAAGTGCTACCACATCTACCGCAAGCCCTCGGACCGCCTGAAGCAGTTCTTCGCGCGCAAGGGCAATCGCTACTACAAGGAGTTCTGGGCGAACCGGAACCTGAGCTTCACCGTCCGCCGCGGCGAGACGGTGGGCATCGTCGGGCGGAACGGCGCGGGCAAGAGCACGCTGCTGAAGATCCTCGCCGGGACCCTCGCTCCGACCGAGGGACGCTTCGAGACCTGCGGACGCGCCACCGCCCTGCTGGAACTGGGCAGCGGATTCAACCCGGAGTTCACCGGACGGGAGAACGTCTACCTCAACGGGGCGATCCTCGGGCTCACCCGCAAGGAGGTCGATGAGCGCTTCGAGCATATCGAACAGTTCGCCGACATCGGCTCCTGGATCGACCAGCCCATCAAGACCTATTCCAAGGGCATGGTCTGCCGCCTGGGCTTCGCCGTGATGGCCAACGTGGAACCGGAGCTGTTCATCGTCGACGAGGCGTTGGCGGTCGGCGACGCCTACTTCCGCCACCGCTGCATGCTGCGCTTCCACGAACTCAAGCGGCGCGGCGTGACGATCCTCTACGTCTCCCACGACGCGGCCAGCATGCGCGAGCTGTGCGACCGCGTGATGTGGCTCGAGAACGGGCGCCTGGAGATGATCGGCGACCCCAGGGACGTCGTCGCCGCCTACCTGGACATGATGTTCCACAAGACCGCGCCGGCCGGGGTTTCCTCCGACCGGGGCGAGGCGTCCGAGGACCGGGAGGAGCAGGAAGCCCCCGAGCCGGAACCGGACGAGCCCGGACTGGCGGCCGTCGCCACCCCGGAAAGCCGCACCGCCGACGGCTGGCCGCCCCACGAAAGCGTCATCCCCAACGCCGACCGGCGGGTGGGCGACCGGAGCTGCACGATCACGGGCGTCGGACTCTACACCGCCGACGGACGCCCGCTGGCGACCGTCTCCGGCGGCGAACGGATCGCCCTGCGCGTGACCCTCCGCAACCGGTCGCTCGACCCCGACGCCGACCGGATCCACACCGGGTGGATCCTCCGCAACCGCAACCACCAGGCCATCGCGGGCACCAACACCCAGACCGAGGACGTGAACGTGCCCCTGCCCAACCCCGGCGAGCAGGTCACCATCACACACTGGATTCGCCTCCCCGGGCTCAAGCCCGGGGCGTACTCCTTCTCGGCCGTGGTCTCGCACCTGAACGAACAGGGACAGCGCACCACCTGCGACCGGATCGTCAACGTGGTGGTCTTCGACGTCTCCGCGCCCAAGCGGGTCCACGGGCTGGTCGCCCTGGAGAACGAAATGGAGATCACCACGTGAGCCCGCGCCGCGTCTTCATCGCCGGATGCCAGCGGTCCGGGACCACGCTGGTGCGCCTGATCCTCGAGGCGCACCCGGAGGTCGCCTGCCTCGATGAGCGCGACGCCTACCGCGTGCTGCTCCCGCCCCGCTCGCCCAACCCGCGTCCGTCCCCGGAGAGTCCCCCCGCCGAGCTGCTGGTCCTGAAGATCCCCCGCTTCTGCGAGCAGTTGCTCCGTCGCGAGATGGCCGACCCGGAGTACGGGACCTTCCCGAGCTTCTATGCGGGCGAGCCGGTGCTGTTTCTCCTGCGCGACCCGCGCGACGTGGTCAGCTCGATGCGTTCGCTCCCGACCGGGGACGGCGGGATGACCTGGCTGGATCGCTACGGGCCGGAAATGCTCCGCTTCCATCTTCAGCGACGCGGCGAGGAGGTCTCCGGATCGCTGCGCGAGACGCTGGACCGCAGCGGATGGGCGCCGCACGTGGTGGGCGCGGTGTACTGGGTGCTCAAGAACGCCCCCGCCTCGGAGTACGTCGCCGCCGGGCTGCCGGTCCGCCTGGTGATCTACGAGGACCTGGTCGCCGACCCCGAGCCGCTGCTCCGCCGGGCGGCCGGGTTCCTGGGAATCCGCTGGGACGACGCCCTGCTGGCCCACCACGCCGCCGAGCACGACCAGCTCCGCCCCGACGGGCGGACCATCGGGCTCAGCGACCCCCGCGCGCCGATCCACCAGCGCAGCGTCGGGCGATACCGCGACGACCTCACCGACGCCGAGGCCGGCGAGGTGATGGAGGTCGCAGGCAGGCTGTGGGAGGACCTCACCCGCCTCGGCAGAGCCCGCGCGACCGGCGCGCCGACCGAAGGGCGACCCGCCAAGCAAAAGAAAGAGCCGCGCCCATGACCGACACCAAGGCGACGCCAACGCCCCGGAGTCTTTCGATGATCCGCGCCGCGCGCCCGCTGTTCCTGCTGGGCACGCCGCGCTCGGGCACCACGCTGCTGGCGCACCTGCTCAACGCCCATCGCGCGGTGCTGATGACCAATGAGACGGCCGTGATGCTCCAGCTCGGGCACATGATCTCCCACAGCCGCCGCGGCTCGCAGGCGGGCATCCTCTTCGGCAAACAGTATTACGAGCTCTGGGCGGACCATCTCGCCGAGCACGCACGCGAACTGGTGGAAACCTACTACGCCCGCATCGCCGAACAGCAAAGCCGCGAAGAACTCGCCTGGTGGGGCGAGAAGCACCCGCACAACTGCGACTGCCTGGACCTGCTCGAATCCGCCTGGGGCGAGGCGAGGTACATCTACATCGTCCGCGACCCGCGCGACTCGGCGCTGTCGATCGCCGCGATGCTCAACAAGCCCTTCCAGCCCTGCCTGGAGAACTGGAAAAACTTCTCGGACAAGTACGAGCGGTTCTTCGCCGGGCTGCCCGCCGAGCGTTACATGCTGCTCCGCTACGAGGACCTCGTGGCCGACTACGAGGGCAAGACCCGCGCGTGTCTCGAGTGGCTGGGGCTGGGGATCGACGACGGCGTGGCGGAGTACCTCGAATCCTACAAGGACGTGGACGCCCACGGGGTGGCGCCCCTGGTCCGCGGGAAACGCCCCGTCCCGCCCGGTCGCAAGCGCGACTACAAGCACAAGAGCGTCTACCGCTGGCAGAACGAGCTGGGCAAGCCCGATCGGCGATTCGCGGCCGAGCGGGTCGGGGACTTCCTGGAGAAGTACGACTACCCCCACACGCGCCCGTCGCTCTGGCAGCGCCTGACCGGACGGGCGGAGGAGGACGCCTCGTGAGCCCGGCGTCCGTGAATGCCGGCCCCGGCGCGCCGCGCGGCGACGGGCGGGACGTGATCGTCCTGAACCACTTCTTCAAGAACGCCGGGTCCACGCTGGTCTGGGCGCTGCGCCGCAGCTTCGGCACCCGCTTCGCCGACTACCGCCGCCTCAAATGCCGCGACGCGTGGTCCAACGAGGCGCTGCTCGACTTCCTCCGCGACGAACCCGATGTCCGGGCCGTGGAGATCCATCACTACCCCTGCGGACTCCTGCGGGATGCGGAGTTCGCGCTGCACAACATCCTCTTCCTCCGCCATCCGCTGGACCGGCTCCGCTCGACCTACGACTTCTACCGCCAGCATCCGCCCGCCGAGGGCCCGCTGATCTCGGCGGCCCGGGAGAACGACCTCCCCGGCTTCCTCCGCCACCTGCTGAGCCTCGAGCAGCATCCCTCGCTTCATTCGCAGCAGGTCCGCAGACTGTGCCGACTGGACCGCACGCCCGGGCGGGACGACCTCGCCCTCGCCGTGGCGATGGTCCGCGGAATGCAGGTTCCGGGGCTCGTGGAGCGGTTCGACGACTCGGCCGTGCTGGGCGAGGTCGCGCTGCGGGCCCGTTTCGCCGAGCTCGACCTGTCCTACGTCCCCCGGAACGTCAGCGCCGGACGCCCCGACACGCTCGCCGAGCGGATGGACCAGCTCGCCGACCAGATCGGGCGGGCGCTGTATGACGACCTCGTCGAGCGGAACGCCCTGGACCTCGAGCTGCTCAGCGAGACGGAGCGGGAACTGGACCGCCGGATCGCGGCGACGGACGACTTCGAGGCGCTCAAGGCCGACTTCCTCGCCCGCTGCGCCGCACACAGCGGCCAGGCCGAACCACCCGAGCAGCCGGAGGCCCCCGGTCCCCTGCGCCGCACGTTCAACGCGATCGCCGAACTGCCCAGGCGCCTCAACAGAGGCTGACGCCTACCGCTGGTAGATCGGGAGCTGCCGGTAGGAGACGCTCATCGCCAGAACGCCCATCGCCGTGGAGTAGCAGACGCCGGCGGAGCCCTCGTTTCCGCCTCCCCGCGGCCAGGAGCCGTCCTTGTTCTGGTACTTGACCATCATCTCGTACATCCGCTTGGCCCAGGTGGTCCAGTAGTCCCCGCCGAGCTGGAACATTCCCTGCGAGCAGTAGTACATCCCGTAGTAGAAGAACCCGCTCCGCCCGCCGAAGCGCTTGGGCAGGTGCTTGAGGATCCAGTCGCCGGCGCCGAGGGTGGCCTTGTCGCGGTGCTTGCCGGTCAGCTCCAGACACAGCAGGGCGGTCCCGGTCCGGGCGAACCCGGGGGATTGCCCCGGCATGTAGCAGAAGCCCCCGCTGCTGTGGCGACACCGCAGAACGTAGCGCACCGCCTGCTTGATCGACCCGCGGGGAACCTCCGCCCCGTTCCCCCGCGCGCTGCGGAGGCTCATCAGCGCCCAGCCGGTCAGCGAGATGTCCGAATCCCGCGAGTTGTGCTGGTACCGCCAGCCGCCCTCGTGACGCTCGTCCTTCTTGATCTTCTGGGCCGAGAGAATCACCTTCATCGCCCGGGGCAGCGCCTTGTCGATTCGCTTCTGGCGCTCGGGGTCCACCATCCCGCTGACCTCGGAGAGCATCAGCGTGGCGATGGTGTGGGAGTACATCGGCCCGTGGGAGGACTGTCGGCCGACGAGGAGCCCGTTTTTCTTCTGGGCCTTGATCACGTAGTCGATCCCGCGGTTGATCGTCTTTCCGTACGGCCCGTGTCCGGGGGTGTGCCCCTTGGAGAGGAACGCCATCACGCACAGGCTGGCGATGCCCGTGTTGTGCCGCATCCCGCGGGACTTGAAGGACCCGTCCTTCTCCTGGTGCCTGGAGAGGAACGCCAGCGCCTTCTCGATGGCCTGGTCCACCGGCTCGCGGTATTCCTTCAGTTCGTCGACGGCCTTGTCGGCGCGGAGCGCGGCGCCCGGGAGGAGCAGACCCGCGACGACCAGCAGCGCCGGGATGGTCCGGGGGCGGGGGATCATTTCTTGTCCTTGTCCTTCTTCTTCGAGGCGACGCCGCCGCGCTTGGCGACCTGGCGGAAGTACCGCTTGACCTGTTCGCGATATTCTTCGGGGGCGTCGGCGGAGGAGGACTGGAGAATCTGGTTGCGCAGCTCGCCGGGCAGGCGGGCCCAGTCGGAGACGCTGACCCCGAGTTCTTCGAGCTTCGCCGCGTCCAGGCTGGTCTGCATCGCCCCTGCGCCCATCTTCGGGTCCGACGCCATGGAGGGCTGACCGGACGCCATGCTCTGCATGCCCTGACCCTGCCCCTGCATGCCCTGACCCTGCATGCCCTGGCCTTGCATGCCCTGGCCTTGCATGCCCTGTTGGGCGGCAGAGGGGTTGGCGCCCATAGACTGCGCGGCGGCGGCCGCCTGCTGGGCGAGCTGGGCGAGCTGCTGAGCGGCCAGGGCGGCGTCGCGGGCCTGGGCGCCGGCGGCGGCCTGGGCGGCGGCGTCGAATGCCTCGGCGAGTTGCTCGGCGGCGGGCTGACCCTCGCTCGGCTGGACATCGCCGGCCGCCTCGGCCAACTGCTTGCCAAGGTCGCCCAGCGCATCGGCCGCGCGGTTCAGGTGCGCCGCGGCGCGGTTCTGCTGCTCGGCGGCCTCGCGGGCGTCCTCCTCGGCGAGCTGCCGGGCCGCCTCGCCCTGGGCCCGTTCGGCGCGGGCGAGCTCGCCGACCGCGCGCTCGGCGCGCTTCCGGGCGTCGTCACGGGGGATGAGCTCTTCGGCGTGCTCTTCGAGCAGGCGGGCGGCCTGTTCGAGCTTCTCGGTCCGCCGGGCGAGCTGCTCCTGCTTCGCGGCGACGACGCCGGCGGGGTTTCGTTTCGCGGCCTGGTCGATCTGGCGGGCAATGTCCTGCTGGCGCTCGGCGAGCTGCCGGGCTCGCTCGGCGAGCCGGTCCCGCTGCTGCGCCTGCTGCGGCGTCAACTGACGGGGCTGCTGATCCGCCGCACCCTGCACAGCCACCGCTTCCTGTCCCTGCTGGCCTTGTTGCCCTTGCTGCCCCTGTTGGCCCTGTTGGCCTTGTTGCCCTTGTTGCCCTTGCTGCCCCTGTTGGCCCTGTTGGCCCTGTTGGCCCTGTTGGCCCTGTTGACCTTGCTGTCCCTGTTGACCTTGCTGGCCTTGCTCCCCTTGTTCGCCCTGTTGACCTTGCTGGCCCTGCTGGCCCTGCTGGCCTTGCTGCCCTTGCTGCCCCTGTTGACCCTGCTGCCCTTGCTGCCCTTGTTCGCCCTGTTGACCTTGCTGGTTCGCCTGGGCGGCTTCGGGCTTCAATCCGGCGGCCTGGTCGGCTTCCTCTCCGAAGCGCTTGGCGAGTTCGCCAAGCTTTTCGCCTGCTTCCTTGGCCTTCTCGGCGGCGCCTTCGGCGTCCTCGGCGCGAAGCTTCCGCGCCGCCTGCTGGGCGGCGACGGCCGCTTCGTCCTGGAGCGCATCGGGCTGGGGGGCGGCTTCCTTGGCTTCCTCGGCGAGTTTGGCGGCTTCCTCGGCGACCTTGTCCTGCTCCGCTTCGAGGCGGGCGAGTTCCTCGCCGAGTTGCTCATCGAGCGCCTTCTCGCGCTCCTTCGCGAGCTTCTTGAGCTGTTCCTGGAGCTTCTTCTGCTCCTCAGCGGCTTGGCGGGCCTGCTCCGCCTGGCGGGCGTCGGTCCCGGCGGCGGGGGCCTTCTTCGCGGCTTCTTCGAGCTTTTCGGCGAGTTGCTTCGCCTGGTCGGCGGCCTGGTCGGCCTTGCTCTTCGCTTCGCCCGGTTGCTTTTCGGCCATCGCCTCGGCCGCTTCCTTCAGCGCCTTGGCGGGGTCGCTCTGTTCGACGGCCTGCTTCGCCGCCTCGGGGCCTTTTTCGGCTTCCTCGGCGAGCTTGCGGGCCTGGGCGGCGAGCTTCTTCGCCTCGTCGGCCTGTTCGGCGAGCCGGCGTGCGGCGGCGTCGGCCTGCTTCTGCGCCTCGGACTGCTCCTTGCGTAGGCGCGCCGCCTGCTCGGGAGCTTCCCGGGCCTGCTTCGCCGCCTCGGGGGCGAGCCTGGCGATCTGCTCGCCGAGGTCCTTCTGCTCCTTCTGGAGGCGGGCGGCCTGTTCGGCGGTCTGCTGGAGCTTCTCGGCGAGCTTCTTCTGCTCGTCGTCGCCCTCGGCGGCCTTGGCTTCGGCGACCTTCGCCGCCTCCTTCAGCGCCCGCGCGACGTCGCCGACGGTCTGCTCGGCCGCCTTGGCCTGTTTGACGGCTTCGCCGGCGCGCTGCTCGGCGAGCTTCTTCGCCGCCTCGGCCATTGGCTTGGCGGGCTCGGCCTTCTGCGTCTTTTCCTCGACCGGGAGCCGGTCGACGGTCTTCTGGAGCTTCTTCGCCTTCTCGACGAGCTTGTCCTGCTCGCCCTTCAGTTCGGCGAGCTTCGCGGCGGCCTGCTCGGCCTTCTTCTCGGCGGCGTCGGCCTGTTCGGCGAGTTTCCCGGCCTCGGCGGTCGCCTCCCGGTGCTTCTCGGCGAGCTGCTCGGCCCGTTTCGCCTCCTCCTGCTGCTGCTCGGCGAGTTCGTCGGCTTCCTTCGCCAGTCGGGCGAGTTGCTCGGCCTGGTCGATCTGCCCGGCCGCCTTGTCCAGCGCCGCGCGGGCGGCGTCCTGGAGCTTCACCGCCTCGACGTCGCGGCGCGCCTCGATCGCCTTCGCCGCCGCCTCGGCCGGCTTGGCCGCTTCGGTGAGCCCCTTCTCCTTCTTGAGGCGCTTGGCGAGGTCTTCCTGCTTACGGGCGAGCTTGCCCATCTCGTCGTCGATCTTCTTGAGGTCCTCGAGCTTCTCGGTGTCCTTGGCCAGTTCCTTCTGGGCCTGCTCGAGCTCCTTCGCCTCATCGAGCATGGTCCGAGACGTTTCGGCGTCCCGGTTGAGCTGCTCCTGAAGCGCCAGGGGGGTCTGGCGGGTCAACTCGGCCAACTCCTGGGCGACCTCGCCCTGCTGCTGACGCCACTGCTTGTCGTCCATCGGCAGCAGTTCCCCGCCCGCCGGGAGCGTCTCGCCGCGGGCGGCCAGGGCGTCCAGCTCGGCGCGGACCTCGGCCAGCTTGTTCTGCGTCTCGGAGAGCTGACCGGTCTTCATCGCCCGGCGAACGGCGTCCTGCATCAGGGCGAACTGCTCGAGCATCTTCTCGAGCTCCCCGATGGCGTGGTAGACGTGGAAGTCCACCTTCTCGGCCTGGCGGGCCTGGGCGGCGAGCTTCGAGGTGAGCGTGATCTGTCCGGCGTAGTTCTCGGCCGGGGAGAGGTGGTTCTCCACCAGCTCGCCGAGTTGATCGGCAAGCCCGAAGTACGTTCCGCCCGCCAGGCGTCTCTGGAGTTCGCGGGCGTCGGTGACGGCGGCGGCGAGCTGCTCGCGGACCGCGGCGACGCGCTCCGTGTTGGTCTCGCTGAGGGGCTTGGATTCCGGAGCCTTCCTGGCGCCGGCCAGCTTACGGAGCGACTCCTCCAGCGGGGTCGAGTGCTTCTTGGCGGCCTTGAGCTTCTCCAGCAGCCCCTTGAGCGTCTTGCGGGCGACCAGTTCCTCGGCCAGGAGGACCTGCTCGGCGTAGGACCTTGCGTCGCGGTCGAAGACGATCGTCACCGCGCGTGACAGCGCGGTGTGCGCCTCGGCGTCCGGGTGGGCGTCGCGGACCCGCAGGCGACAGGTGATTCGCTTGGCTCGCTTCAGCTCCAGCGGCGCCAGCGCGAGCACGGCCGCCCCGGCGATCGTCCGGCGGTCGCCGGGTTTCCCGTCCGGCGGGAGCTCGACGGGGAAGGTCTCGGTCTTGCGCCCCTCGATTTCCGCGACGATCTGCACGCGCGTGACGCCGAAGTCGTCCCGGGCGACGTAGCCCAGCGGGAGGCGGTCGTCGCGGCGGAGCTTGAGTCGTGCGGCCTTGGGGCTCAGCAGGTCCACGCCCGGGGCGGCGTCCTTGTACGCCTGGAGCGGGCGCGGGTCGGAGCGGGTGGAGAAGTCCCGCCCGCCGGTCTGCTTGATGAGCCTCAGCGACCACTCGGTCTCCCGCGGCGTCGCCAGGGGCAGCTCGAAGCAGACCACGGTCGTCCCGTCTCCCGCGGCGATGAGGTTGCTCGCGCCGAGGGGCTTGGGCTCGCCGTCCACGATCAACTCGGCTGCGTCCAGGCGGGTGTTGGCGTAGGCCTCGACGGCGACGGTGCTCCCGATCGGCGCGCGGATGCGCCCGTCGGTGTTTTTCCGCCGCTCGGACTCGCGGGCGAGGTAGTCGGGGTAGTCGATCGCCAGGTCGATCCGCCGCAACGCGGGGCGCTCCACGACCACGACGTTGTAATACCGGCTCACCGCCCCCCCGGCCGCGACGCGGTACCGCAGCGGCGCGCGGACCGGCTCGGTGGTGAAGTTGAACCGAGGCCAGTCGTTCTCGCGCCCCAGCGGGGTCATCTCGCCGCGGCGCTCGTTGCCGTCGGGGGTCTCGATCAGCAGTTCGGCGTCGCGCACGTCGCCCTCGCGGATGGTGGCGAAGACTTCCAAGCGGTCGCCGGCGGCGAGCGTGAAGTCGCCCGGGCGGACGACGATCGCCTCGGCCCCGAGCGAGCCGATGTTCGCGTACGGCGCGACCGCCCGGGCCAGCAGGCGCCCGGTCTGGTCCGGCCAGGCGACCACGAGCCCCAGCAGCACCGCCACCGAAACCGCGGCGCCGATGAGGAAGGGTCTCGCCCCGCGCAGCGTCACCTCGCGCTTGGGCTGGATGGCGGAGGAATCGCGCACGGCCTCCTCGGCCAGGGCGGCGATCATAGCGTCGGAGCCCCGCAGTTCGGGGGCGTCCTCGCTTGTGAGCAGCTCCACGGCGCTGCTGAGGCGCTCCTGGAGCTCGGGGTGTCGGGTCTCGATCGTCCGGGCGATGCCCGCGAGCGTGAAGGTCCGCGCCAGGGGGCGGATCAGCAGCACCCACACCGCCACGGCCGTGACGCCCCAGGCGCCGACGCTGAGCAACCACCGCCCCCAGGCGGAGGCGATCTGCACCGTCGCGTCGATGAGCATCACCACCAGCAGCGCCGTGAGCAGCGCCGCGGCCACACCGCAGGCGCCCTTGAGTAGAATGACCATCCGGGCCCGGGTGATCAGGCGTCGGAGCGTCTGGACGATCGGGTCCGGGAGGCGATGTGAAGTCAGTTCGGTCATGGGAGTCCCACCTTCTTTCGGGCGACCCATTCAAGGGTCGCGACGGCGAGAATCAGCACGAGCGTAGGCCAGTGGTACCATAGCGCGTAGCTGCGGCGCTGGGCGCGATCGCGGTCCGGGGGCGCCAGCGAGCCGATCAGCTCCCGGGCGGCCGGGGCGTCCACGCTCCGCCCGTTGCTCCGCCGCGCCAGGCGCGAGAGCAGCCCGCGGTCCGGAGCGAGCTCCACCAGTTCCTCCGGGGCGGCCGCCTCGACGGCGAACGTCGTGGAGACCTTGTCCACCTCGTCGGCGGCGAGAATTTCCTCGGCGTCCGGCGCGTCGAGTTCGATGCGGTAGCGCCCCGGCGGGAGCGTGCCCAGATCGGCGGTATAGAGCCCCGGGCTCTCGGAGACGAAGGACATCTTCGCCCGCGTGACGAGGCGCGAACCGTCGAAGAGCTTGACCGCCACCTCGTCGCTGACGACGGGGACGTACTCGCGATCGACGATCTTCGCCTTCACCCGGACGTGCTGGTCCGGGGCGTAGCGGGAGCGGTCCGGGCCCAGCTTGACGAAGTCGGTGCCCGCGGGGAGCTTTCCGCCGGTCGCCCAGCGGAGCACCTGCCCCCAGAACTTGTGGTGATACGTATCGCCCACGCGGTAGCGCAGGCGCCAGGTGCGGTCGAAGCCGAGGAACAGCACCTGCCCCAGACCGCCGGCCTGGCGGACCAGCAGCGCGTGGGTCCGCTCGAACCGGCGGCGCTTGGCGAGCGTCTCCGCGTCGGCGGGGTCCTCGGACGGCGCGGGCGCCGGGGCGTCCGCCCCGGCCGGGCGGGGCTGGGGGACGTAGTCCGGCGCGTCGGGGGGCACGGCGTAGGCGAGGACGGTCGCCCCGGGCTTGGCTTCCTTGATCGGGTGACGCCAGTACAGCGGGGGCAGCGCGTTCCAGACTTCGCGGTTCTCGGCGGGGTCCACCTTCTGACGCAGGATCACGTCCTCGCGCCCGGCGGGGGTCATCGCCAGGCGGTACTGCGGCTCGGGGGCCTGGAAGACCGCCTGGGTTGACGGCTCGAAGCTCACCGGGAGCACCTCCGCCAGCAACGTCTCCTCGTATGCGTGGGGCATGTAACTTGGACCGGCGATGACCACGAGAGTGCCGCCCCGCTCGGTAACGAACTTGTGCAGCGCCTCGGCGTCTTCCTTTTCCAGCGAGGCCGGGGGGACGTCCCCGAGAATGACCACGTCGAACTTCAGCCACTCCTCCTCGCTCTCGGGCAGCGCCGTCGCCTCGACCTGCTCCAGCGGTCGGGAGGCGGAGGCGGGAATCTTCCGCCGCTCCAGGCGCCCGGCGACGTGGTCGGGCTCCAGCAGCACGTACTGGAGCTTGACGGTCTTGTCCCGGTCGGCGAAGAGGTTCTTGAGGTAGCGGAACTCCCAGCGCGGGCGGTGATCGATCAGCAGAACCTTCGTCCGATCGCGGGTCACGCGGACGCTGAGCGAGGCGGTGTTGTTCCCGTCGAGCACCTCGCCTTCGACCTCCTCGACCTTGACGCGGTAGGCGTGCTCGCCAACGCTGTTGGGTTCGTCGGCCAGCTCCAGGCGGGTCCGCCAGCTCTCAGCGGGGACGGTGAGGGTCTGCTCATCGGCCTTGCGATCGCCGTCGTAAAGCGTGACCCGGACCTTCTCGTCCTTGAGGGCGTCGAGCTTCAGGTCCACCATGACGACCATCCGGTCGCGGGCGTAGACGGTTTCCGGGGCGTCGAGGTCGGCGATCGCCGCGTCCTTCGGCGGGCGGCGTCCGCCCAGCACGGCCGAGGAGACCGGGACCGACCGCTTGGCCAACTGCGTCACCAGCGGGTCGAGCGGTCGGGCGACGTTGTGCCGCCCCTCCGTGAACAGCAGCACCCCGGCCAGACGCTCCTCGTCGCCGGCGGTCAACAGGCTCTCCAGCGCCGCGGCCAGGTCGGTGGACTGCTCCTCGACCGGGCGGCTGGTCGGGGCGGTGGTCGCCTCGGAGGCCGAATCGGCGGCGAGGTAGTCCTCCACCGTCACGGACGCCGGGCGCGCCCCGAAGCGGACCATGCGGACCTCGTACTGCTCCGCGAGCCGGTCCAGCAGCGAGCGCCCCTCGCCGTCGGGGCGGGTCAGCAGCAGGCGGGTCAGCTCCGCGCGGGTCTTGCCCGCGAGGGCGTCGATCCGTTCGCGCGTCTCGGGCGAGAGGGTCTCGTAGTACGCTTCGTCCGCCTCTTCGGCGAGCCGGGAAACCCGCGGGGCCGACTCGACCAGGGCGTCGGCGACGCCGCGGAGGCTACTGAGCAGCGGACCGTAGTTCGCGGCGAGCTTCTCGGCGTCGCGCGGTTCGAGCAGTTCGCCGGCGCGTTTGAGCGGATCGCGGACCTCGACGGCGATCGCGGACTTCGCGTCGGTCAACCGGCGTCGCAGCTCGGCCGAGAGCTGGATCGAGCTTCCCAGCGGACCGGCCAGCCGCTCGGCCGCGGCGGAGGCGCGGGTCTGCATGTCCTCGACGGCTTGGGCGAACCCCTCGCGGCGGTCGCTCAGGCGGCGTCCCCGCCGGCGGTCGCCCAGTTCCTGGAGGCTCATGAGGTAGTCCACCCGCGCGGCTGCGGCGCTGCGCAGGGCGTCGAGTTCGGCGCGGACCTCCTCCAGGCGCCACGGGCGGGCGGCGGCGTCCACGCCCAGCGACTCGGCGAGGCGGAGCTTCTCCGAGGCGCCCAGTTGCGTATCGGCCACGTGCATCGAGGGCGAATCGTCCACCAGCACCGCCACGGTCCGCCGGGAGGAGCGGGTCAGCTCCAGCGTCCGCTCCGGCTGGGCGAGCAGCGCGAGGACCAGCAGAATCAGCGTCAGGCGCGCCGCGACCAGCAGCCGCCCCCACCGCCGGCTGACGGTTCGGCGCTCGATCGCGTAGAGGGCGATGACCGTCTCGACCGCGAAGGCCCCGGCGATCGCCAGGATCCACAGCGGCCAGTCCGTCGCGAAAACCAGCACGCGCTGCAACGCCTGGGAGACCAGGGTCAGCGCCACGAACCCCACACCGACGCGCGCCAGGAACCCCAACGCCCCCCACCGCGCGCCGGAGCGCCGGCGCAGGCGATGGGCGAAGACCCACAGCCCCACCGCCGCCAGCGCGGCGAGGAAGACCACGGTCGTGGGGATCGACGCGGGCAACTGGTCGTGCTGTCGGACGGCGAGAATCACGAGGCGGACGTCTCCTGGGGCTGCTGAAGCATGCGGCGGGCGCGGGAGCGGAAGTCCACGACGTCGACGGCGTCCTCGCCGAACTCCACATCCTCGGCGCTGTGCGTGCGCCGCTGAAGGGCGATCCAGCGGGCGAGGGCGATCTCGGCAATCAGGGCCAGGGCGGCCGCGACGGCGAGGATTTCGAACAGCTCCTCGCCGGGGATGGTGTCGGTGATGGTCGAGCGCAGCTCGGCGGTCGAGCCCGGCGTCCGCACGCGGGCGGCGTCGCCGAGGTGGGCCGAGACGGTCTCCAGGTCGCCGTCGGTGAGCGCATCGAGCGTGCTTTCGCGCAGGTCGGCGAGCACGACGAACGGCTCGCCCTCGGGCGACGGGGCGCCCGTCCCGAAGCGCTTGTGCAGGTCGGCGGGGATCGTCACGCGGTAGAGCCCGGGCCGCCGGAGCGGCGCCGCCTCGATGCGGAGGGTGTCCTGGTCGATCGACGCGCGAACCTCCCCGCCGCGCCCGTCGGGCCCGACCAGTTCGATCAGCGCCAGGTCGTCGCGGTCCAGCACGGCCTTTCGGGCCTCGGGGTCGTCCCGTTCGGGCAACTCCAGCATCACCGGCGCGCCGGGCGAGACGTTCTCGGGCACACGGGCGGGCTCGGCGAGGTAGCAGATGCTCTCGTAGACCAGCGGGACGAAGCAGTGCAGCGCGGGAAGGTTGCCCCCGTCATCGTCCAACGGGGTCGAAAAGACGAGCACCAGTCCGTCGCCGAGGCGACGCTCGAGGAGCAGCGGGTCGCCGCTGTCCAGCGCCCCGGCCACCGAGACCGACGCATCGTCGGGGTCCACCTCCAGCGACCAGTACCCGCGGATCAGGGCCCGTTCGGCGTCCGACTGCGTCGGATCGGCCAGCGTGGTCGTCGCCGGGTGGGTCAGCGTGGTGAGGTTGATCCGCAGCGGCTCGTCCCGGAGGACGTAGGCGCTGTCGCGTCCGGGCTCGGGCTTGGGCAGTCGGGCGGGCAGCAAGGGTTCGGCGTCGGCGGTTTTCCAGGCGTTGTAGAACTCCGCGGCCGCCCGGTCGCCCAGCCCGGTCAGCAGTCCGCCGCCGGAGCGGACGAAGCCTGCGAGCTTCCCGGCGAACGACTCCGGCAGCCGGGCGACGTTCGCCAGGACCACCACGGCATAGTCGTCGAGGCTCTCGACGCCGTCCACCTCGTACACCGGCACGACGGTGGTTTCGCAGAGGTAGTCCATCGCCTCGGCGTCCTCTTCGGCGCTGTCGGGCTCGAAATCCTCGGCGTCGCGCTCGGCGACGGGCGCGGGCTCATCGGCGTCGCGCGGCTGGAGGGCCAGTTCGACGAACACCGCGGCCCCATCCAGCGGGCGGTTTCCGGGGTCGCTGCTCGGCGCCCCGTCGACGATGAGCACCGGGAGTTTCTCGAGCACCTCCACGACGCGCTGGGCGTCATTGTCGGCGGGCAGGTCGTCCGTCCCGTCCACGTGCGCCCGGAGGACCTGCCGCCCGGGGCGCGTGAAGCGGTGGCGGAAGGTGACGGTCTCGGCGGCGTTGGGCGGCACCTCGCCGAGGGTCTGCTCCAGCGTGCGGGCGTCCTCGATTTCGAGCGTCAGCTTACGGGGCTCCATCGGGGCGGTCCCGGCGTTGCGGACGGTAACGTCGATCCGCACGGGCAGGTCCGTGCCCACGATGCGGCGCGAGACGACCGGCGGGGCGACCGCGAGGTTCGCGAAGCTCTCGGGGAGCGAGAGGGAGCGGACGACCACCTGCGGCGGCTCCTGCGTGCGTTCCTTGAGGCGCTTCATCGCGCCGCCGAGCATCTCCCAGCGCCCGGCGTCGCGGACGTCCCAGCCCAGCGCCTGTCCGTCCGAGAGGACGACGATCTTCTTGCCCGGGTTGTCCCCGTGGGCGAGCATCTCCGCGGCGGCGTTCAGCGCCGCCCCGGCGTCCAGCGAGCCCCCGGCGACCTTCGCCCCGGAGAGCAGCTTCGCAATCGCCCGGCGATCGGTGGAGGGATTGACGATCGGCGTTTCCGGGACCGCCGCGGCGAAGACCACGCCGATCGCGTCGGACGCCCCCGCCGCGTCGATGACCACCCGCGCCTCGTCCAGGGCCCGCTGGAAGTTGGTCTTCCCGTCGATCGTCAGGCCCATCGACTCGCTGGCGTCCACGACCAGGACCACGTCCTGCGCGCCGCCGCGGGCGCTGGCCCAGTTATGCTTCTGGGCGAGGTATTCGTAGAAGCTCCCGAACAGCGCCGCCGCGATCAGCACCGCCGCGGCCGCCAGGAGCC
>CAYTQL010000010.1:0-21368 GCA_964439555.1 uncultured Planctomycetaceae bacterium
GCCTCACCGGGCTGCGAATCGTCGGGGCGAAGCTGTTCAACATGTCCGTCGCCCAGGGCGAGGAGTTCTACGGTCCGCTCAAGGAGATCTTCGTTCGCAAGCTCAAGGGCAACGTCGCCCAGGAGGTCTATGCCCGCCTGCACAACGCCTTCGGCTTTCCCTTCCACATGACCGACGCGGACAAGGTCGCCGACCTGCTGACCGAGCGGAACGCCATCGCCGAGTTCAACCGCATCGTGGAGTACATGACCGGCGTGCACCCCGACGAGATCGAGGACCCCTCCGAGCGGGAGGCGCCGGGGCGAACCACCTGCCTGGTGCTGCTCTACGAGGGACCCGACGCCATCGAGAAGGTCCGCTCCGTGCTGGGCTCCACCGACCCGACCAAGGCCGAGCCCGGCACCGTCCGCAGCGACTTCGGACGCGACCTGATGCGCAACGGCGCCCACGCCTCCGACTCCCCCGAAAGCGCCGACCGCGAGCGCGAGATCGTCGGGCTGACCGAGTCCGAGAAAACGCCCTCCACCGTCGAACGCGCCATCCGGGATTTCCTGGCCGAGCAGGACTGAGGCATGACGCTCCGGATCGAGACCATTCCGCTCGGGGAGCTGATGACCAACGGCTTCCTCGTCGTTGACGGCGGCGAGGCGTGGGTGGTGGACCCGGGCTTCGAGCCCGCGCCGCTGCTGGAGCGGCTGGGGGGAATCGACGCGACGGTTTCCCGGATTCTGCTCACCCACGGGCACTGCGACCATGTCGCGGGCGTCGGGGCCGTGAAGGAACGCTGCCCGGACGCGGTCATCACCGCCCCGGCCGGGGACGCGGAAATGCCCGCCGACGCGATGGCGAACCTCTCCCGCCCGTTCGGGATGGACGTGACCGCCCCGCGTCCCGAAGCCCTGGTGAGCCCCGGCGAGGAGCTGACCTGCGGGGGCTCCGCCTGGCGGGTGCTGGACACCGCCGGACACACGCCCGGCGGGGTGAGCTACTACTGCCCGGCCGAGGCGGTCGCGATCGTCGGCGACGCGCTCTTCGCCGGCGGCGTCGGGCGGACCGATCTGCCCGGGGCCTCGGGCGAGCAACTCATCGCCAACATCAAGCAGAACCTCCTGACGCTCCCGGACGAGACGAGCATCCTCCCCGGTCACGGGCCCGGGAGCACCATCGGCATCGAGAAGGCCCAGAACCCGTGGCTGCGGTGACAACGCCGGCCGGCGGCGGCACTTGCGGAGGCTCCCCATGCGTCTGAAGCGTTACGAAGGCAACCCGATCGTCACGCCGGGAGGGCGCCCCTGGCGGCGGATCACGACGTTCAATCCCGGCGTGGTGCTCCACGACGGGCGGTTCTGGATGCTCGAGCGGGCATGCAGCTCGCTGGCGCCGCTGTACTGCCAGTTCGGGCTGCTCGTCAGCGACGACGGAACCCACTTCGAACACGTTCGCGACGAGCCGGTCTTCACCGCCGGGATGCTCGGGACGCCGCGGGGGACGGTCGAGGACCCGCGGCTGCTGCGGCTGGACGACGCCTTCTACATGACCTACGTCCACCGCAACTACACCGCGAGCTGCTTTCCCAACGGGCGGTCGGTTCCCGACTACCACGACCCCACCTGCGTCCCCGCCGGCGAGCTGAACAACTACCGCAGCGGGCTGGCCCGCTCGGAGGACCTGGTCCACTGGGAGGACCTCGGGCTGTTCACCCCGCCGGAGGTGGACGACCGCGACTGCACGCTGTTCCCCGCGAAGGTCAACGGGCGATACGCCATGCTGCGCCGCCCGATGCACTACGTCGGCGACGCCTACGGTTGCGACCGTCCGAGCATCTGGCTGGGCTACTCGGACGATCTGGAGCACTGGTCCGAGCCGACGCTGGTGGCCGCCGCGGAGCACCCGGAGTGGGAAGGGGTCAAGATCGGCGCTGCGGCCGAGCCGTTGCCCACCGACGAAGGCTGGCTGATGCTCTACCACGGTGTGGACCGCGGCGGCGTCTACCGTGTCGGCGTGATGCTGCTGGACCGGGAGGACCCGACCCGCGTGATCGCCCGGGCCCCCGAGCCGATCATGGAGCCCGAGGAATACTACGAGCGGACCGGGCTGATCATCCCCAACGTGATTTTTCCCTCCGCCAACGTGAACAAGGACGGGACGATCTACGTCTATTACGGATGTACGGACACCTGCATCTCCCTGGCGACCGTGGGCGAGGGGGAACTGCTCGACCACGTGCTGCACCACCGGATATAGCTCCGACCCGCACGAAACGCGGGACGACGATGCGGTTTCACGTCAACTTCACGCATTCGCGGTAGACTCTTTGCGCCGGCTGGTTCGAGCCTTCCCGAGAAGAGCGAGGAGGCGACCGGGAACACCGTGGGCCTGGGCAACTGGGACTCGACCACGGCCTTCCGGAAAGTCCACCTCAAGCTCCTCAAGGGCAAGGCGGGCATTTTGACCGGAAGTAGACGCCCGCTCGTCCGGCCGGACCTTGCGGTCAGGACGCCGGGACGCCCGATTGCGGATCAGTCCTCGGCTCGTTGCTCGCGCTGCGACGCCTCGGCCGGCTCCGTCGCGTCGCGTTCCAGGCGTTCCAGGCGTTCCTGGATCAGGGCGAGGCGCTGGGTCAGCCGGCGGTTCTCGTCGGCCTGGCGGCTCAGGGCGACCGAGAGCTGGAGGATGATCAGGATCAGAAACAGCGAGCCGATCAGCCCGGCGGTGGTGAGGTAGTAGAGGTTCAGCGCCCCGGCCAGCAGCGTCAGCAGCCCGGGGAAGACGCCGAAGAGCACGAACACCGCCGCCACGCCCAGCCAGAGCATCGCGAACGATTCCCGCAGGCGGCGCCGGCGGATCAACTCCACGACCAGCCCGGCCACCAGCATCGCCGCCAGCAGCATGATCAATCCCTGGATCGAGAAGGGGAACATCTCAGCCGTCCTCTGTGACGTCGTCGAATTTCCGCTCGAAGCGGTCGATCAGCACGGCCAGGACGATCCGGACCGTGTGCAGCACGCCCATGGCGACTCCTGCGGCGCTCGAGCCGCCTTTGCGTTGAGCCATCCGCGCCGGGACCTCCTCGACGGTGAACCCGTGGCGCGTCAGTTCCACCAGCGCCTCGACGGTATCGCCCAGCCAGCTCTGGGGGTAGTGGCGGCTGAAAAAACGGATCGCCCGCGGGCCCGCGGCGCGGAACCCGCTGGTCGGGTCGGTGATCTTCCGCCCGATCAGCATGCTCACCAGCCCGGCAAGGAACCGACTGCCCACCAGGCGCGGCAGGGTGAAGCGGTAGCTCTGCCCGCCGAGGTAGCGCGAGCCGACGCACAGGTCCGCCCGCCCCTCCGCGACGGGCTCGACCAGCGCCGGAACCTGGTTGGCGCGGTGCTGCCCGTCGGCGTCGAACTGCACCGCCAGCGAGTAGCCCTCGCGCAGGGCGAACCAGTAGCCCGCCTGCATCGCCCCGCCGACCCCGAGGTTGCACGCGAGGTCCAGCACCCGCGCGCCGCAGCGCCGCGCCGCCGCGGCCGTGGCGTCGGTCGAACCGTCATTGACCACGATCACGTCGTGGGGGCGCTCCAGGGCGCGCAGCGAACGGAGCGTACGTTCGAGGTTTTCGGCCTCGTTGTACGCGGGCACGATGATCAGCATCCGCTCGGCGTTGCTTTGGCTCATCGGGCGGGCATGGTAACAGAAAACGGCGCCCCGGGCAGCGGGCCCCGCCGACCGCGCGCTCCCGCGGCGCTGCAGCGTCGAGGGGCGGTCGTGCTGCAAGGGGCGGGTCCGGTCACGGGTCGCGCTTCGCGGGCGCCGGGGCTGTGGTCGCGGCGCTGAGGCGGACGATGCGGTAGCCGAATTTCCGGAGCCGTTCGGCTGCGCGGGCGGGGTGTTCGGCGAGCCAGTCGGCCAGGAGGCGTTCGCGGGGCTCCTCGTCGTCGGGGTCGAGGATCAGCCACTCGGCCCGGCGGGTCATGCGTTCGAGCCCCTCGCGGTCGATGGCGGCCGTCTCGTCCGGTGCTTCGCGCGGGTAGAGGATGCGCCGGTCGGTGTGGACGTGCAGGATCGCCTGTTCCCGGGCGATCAGCACCGCGTCCGGGTCGGTGTGGTCGCGGATCCATCCGGCCAGGTCGTCGAGGGCGAGCTGATCCTCGTCGTCGATTCTCCAGGTTTCGCCGGGGTAGCGGAAGGTCTTGGCGAGCGTGGGGACCGCGGCGAGGACGGCCAGGAGCCCGCAGAGGACCCACAACGCGGTCCGCCGCCGGCGCAGGCGGCGGGGATCGCGGCGCAGGGCAAGCCAGACGAGGAGGTTGACCCCGTCGGCCAGCCAGATCGACAGCGGCACGAGCACGGGAAGGAAGTAGCGGGCGTCCATGGCGCTGCGGGCGTAGAAGACCAGGAACCCCAGGTATCCCATCGCCGGGATCGCCACCCCCCACTCCCGCCGGCGGATGCTCAGCACCAGCCCCGCGGCGGGGACCAGCGCCATCAGCCACGCCAACAGCCAGTTCGGGCGCTGATCGATGTAGAGCCCCAGCAGGTGCCGGGCGAAAATGCGCAGATTCCCCCCGATCCGCGAGACCACCGCCGCAAGCCCGCTGGAGGCCTGTGCGGCGGCCGTGCCGAAATAGCCCGTCACGGCGGGGTCCTGGTGGGCCCGGTACCACGCCCACCACGCCGCCCAGGTGACGACCACCGTCGCCAGGAGCACCACGGCGCCGAGAACCCGGCGTCGCAGGCGCGCGTCGGTAGAGCGGTCCAGAACCATGCCCAGCGCCAGCAGCGGGGCGATCACCACGCCGACGAGGCGGAACAGCACGGCCGCCGACACCGCCAGCGATGCGATGACCAGCGAGCCCCAGCACCCGCCGAGGTACTTGTGGGCGAACAGCAGCGACACCGTTACCAGCATGGCGAAGGGCAGATCCGTCTGGACCACCGAGACGTAGCCCAGCAGGCGGGCGTTGCCGACCAGCAGGATCGCCGCCGCCGCGGCCAGGACCTCCGGGCGCAGACGCCGGGCGAGGACGTACCCGGCCGCGATGGTCGCCAGGGCCGCGGCGTACATGATCAGACGCATCGCGAGGTAGCGCTGCCCGACGGTCTCGATCAGCCCGGCCCAGAGCAGAGGGAGCCCGGGGGACAGGTGGGTCATCGATCGGCCGTTGAAGGTCATCCCCTCTCCGGCGGCGATGTTGCGCCCCACGCCGAGGTACAGCGCGCTGTCCCGCCCGACGTGCCAGCGGGTGTCGAGTTGGGTCGCATAGAGCGCAGCGACCCCCACCACCGCCACGAGCGTCCAGCGGGTGACGCCGCCGATGCGGACCGAGGCGGGGGCGCTCATGCCTGCTCCCGGGGCAGGCGTCGGTACGTGCGGAGCAGATACATGCTGCCCAAGGTACCCAGAGACAGCGCCAATGCCAACTCCGCCCCGCGGTAGACCAGCATCGCCGCGGCCGAGGTCTCCGGGGGGATGCCGAACGCCGCTCCGGTCGCCACCGCGGCGAAGTCGAAGAAGCCCAGCGCCGCCGGCGTCACCGCCAGCAGCGCGGCAATCCCGCCGATGCCGTAGACCACCGCCACCGCCCCGAGCGGGACCTCCGCGCCCAGCATGCCAAAGAGGAAGGCGAACAGCACGGTCCCCAGAACCACGTTGCCCAGCATGCAGGCGAAGACCTGGCGCAACACCCGTGGCTCGCCGAGGATACGCTTCCAGCCGCGCAGGATGCTCGCCGCCGGCGGGACCTTCCGCTCCAGCCAACTCGGCGCCGGCGGCGCCCAGACCGCCAGCGCAGCCGATGCGGCGAGACCAACGCCGACCAGCACCGCCAGGGCGACCGGGACGGGGCGCCCCCCGAGGGCGAGGGCGATCAGCCCGACGGCCGCGAGAGTGGTCTGGGCGAGCGTCGCCAGGATGTACGACCCGCCGAGCGTGGAGACGAAGTGCGACAACGCCAGCCCGCGCCGCCGCAGGTACAGGCTGCGCAGCACCAGCCCGGCGCGGGAAGGGCCCAGCAGGTTGCCCAAGTGCGTCATGAACGCCAGGCTCACCCACTCCGGCGCGCGAAGCCGGAGCCCCAGCGGGCGGACCATCCGGGCGAGCACCAGCCCGTTGAGCAGCCCCAGACCCAGCAACGGTCCGGCGGCCGCGAACCACGCCCACCACGGCAGGGCGGCCAGGGCGGAGACCACCTCCCAGTTGTTCTTCAGGTACCACGCCGCCAGGGCGATCACCCCCGCCAGAACCGCCCAGGACAGCAGGCTGCGCGCCCGCCCGCCGGAGCGTTCGGACCGCCCGAGCAGGCGGCGAAGGTCGATCCAGTGCCCCCGAAGGACCCCGCTGCCGAAGGCGACGGTCACCAGCGGCAGGGCGAGCAGGCACGCCGAGAAATTCCGCAGGCTCGTCGCCCAGCGTGCAGCCGTGCCGAGCCACAGCCCCGCCGCCCCGACCGGGATGACCCACGCGAACCGCGGAAAGGCGATTGCCGCGAAAACGAGCGCCAGCAGCACCGCCCACAGCGCCAGGTAAAGCCGGAAGAACCGCCGCCCGGGGCGGAGGTAGTAGGAGTTGAACAGAACGCCCCGCCCGTGCAGGTGGGGCAGGGCGGCGCGGAGGTCGGTCCGTTGCTGATAGTGGCACCGCAGCAGGCTGCACCGCCAGATCGGCTTCTCGCGGACCATGCCGGCGAAAATGAGCGTATCGTCGCTGAGGTGCCTGTCGGACCGCTCCGGCTGGTGGCGCAGCCAGAAGTCCCGCCCGCAGACGAAGAAGCCCGTGCCCTTCGGCGTCGCGTCGAAGTTTCCCGCATTCAGTTCGACGAAATCGCCGTACCACTCCTGCGGATAGTAGGGCTTCCACAACCGGCGGTAGACGCAGAAGAAGAACCGCCCGAGCAGGGAGGATTGCTGCTGGTCGGGGTTGTCCGAGCCGAACATCAGCGGGCGGCGGTCGATGCCCAGCATGGTCTCGAATACGTCGGGCTCCACGAAAACCCGCACGTCGCAGAAGACGAGGTCCCCGCTGCGCGCCTCGCGGGCGCCGCGGTTTCGCGCCTCCACCCGGCCGGCGTTCTCCTGGCGGATCAGCCGCACCGGGTGACCGGCGGCGATCTCGGGCGTCGCGTCGGTGGACCCGTCGTCGACGACGATCACCTCGTATTCGTCGCGCGGGACGGTCTGGTTGCAGAGGCGGCGGAGGCACTCGTCGAGATGCGCCTCCCCGTTGTACACCGGCACGATGACGCTGAAGCGCGGGGTCACGTCCGCCCCTTGTAGGCCTTGACGCAGCAGGCCGCCAGGGAGAAGAACCCGCCGGTCCACCCGCGCCCGTGGAGCATGTCGTAGAGGCTCTTGAGCTTCGGCCACGCCCAGGGGAGCTTCTCCGGCTCGACCTCGCGGACCCAGTCGGTGGTCAGCAGTTCCCCGGGGGCGTCCAGGGCGGCGAGCATGGGCCCGAGCGGCTCGTCGGGTGCAAAGCGGCGTTCGATCTGCGCGAGCAGGTCGCGGGCGCCCTCGATGGGAATTTGCTCGCGGGCGTCGAGGGAGATGTCGAAGGTGACCACCAGCAGCCCGCCGGGGGCGAGCACGCGGTGGAATTCGTCGAGGATCGCGGCGTAGCAGTCGGTGTGCTCCAGGACGCTGATGCAGGTGACCGCGTCGAAGGTGGCGTCCTTGAAGGGCATCGCCTGGAGCCGCGCGGGGACGAAGTGCACCCGCCGCTCGCCGCGCTCGGCGTTGATGCGCCGGAACATCGGCGCGTAGCGGTCGTCGGCGTCGGCGCAGACCACGTCCAGCCCCTCCCGGCGGGACCGCAGCAAGTGCGGGAAGAAGGTCACCCCCGACCCGGCGTCCAGGAGCCGCCCCGGGCGTCCCTCGGGGACCTGCTCCAGCACCGCCTCGGCCGCGTAGGGGTACTCGTAGCGGCGGGACCACATCTCCATCGGCGCCAGGGCCCACCGCAGGGCGTACCGGCGCAGCACGCGGGCGTGGCGCTGAATGAACGCCGCGTCGAATTCCGCCATGTCGTGGTGGAGCTCGTTTTCCGCCAAGCCCGTGATGTCGTCCAGCCGGATGACGCCGCTTCGCATGGGTACTCCCGAAAAACGGCAGGTTACCACAGAGCCGCGGAGGTCGCAGAACCTGCGGCGGGGTTACGTCCTGTCCTGCTCGATCGGCGAATCCCACACCCGCAAACCGTGTCGGGAGAGGTAGATCGGGATGGTCTGGAACTTCGGGTCGGTCTCGGCGATCTCGCGGAGCATGGCGCGTTTGACCGTCCGGTCGCCGTCGGTGAGGACGGTCACGGATCCGCCGTCGCCCCCGGCGCCGTTGACCTTCCAGCCGAGAGCCCCGTGCGCCGCGGCCACGTCGATGATCGCCTGGTGGGCGGCGCCGATGAGCTCGGGATGCAGGTTCCGTTGTGCGTCGGTGTTCTCGATCATCGCCTTCCCGAGCGTCGGGAAGTCCCCGGCGTAGAGGGCGTCGCGGGAGCGGGGCGCCGTGGCCCGCAGCGGCGCCAGCGCGGGCGCCTCGGGCCCGGCCTGTTCGAGCGTGCGGATGACCTTCTCATGGACCTTCGAGGAGCTGTGCGACTGCCCGACGAAGATCAGCGCCAGGCGGCTTTCGAGTTCCCACCAGATGCGGTTGGGCGTCTCGATGCGGCTGACCGACGCGCGCGGGTAGTCGTACATGTCGATGTAATTCACGCCCCCGTAGGCGCTTGCGATCTGGTCCTGCACGCCGCACTGCTGCTTGAGCAACTCGGTTTCGATCGCGTGGGCGGCCAGGGCGACCTCGTGCGGCGTGAGGCGCCCGGGCGTGAACGTGTCCAATGCCCCGATCAGCGCGACGCTGACCGCGGCGGAGGTGCCGGTGGAGCACCCCGCCGGGGCCTCGGAGAAGATGGACACCTCGACGGCGACCTGCTCGGGGATGCGCATGTAGTCCAGGGCGGCTTCGAGCAGGGGGTGCCGGTCGTAGAGCCCGCCGGGCTCGGCGAGGGTGTAGCGTTGCCCGTAGTTCTCGGCGTTGATGGTGATCCGGTCGCCTTCGTCGGTGTGCTCGCGCACCTGCATCTGCACTTCGGCGTAGGGGTAGACGGCGATGTTGAAGATTTTCCCGTGCTCGGCGAACCAGGTGTCGGTCCATCCGCCGTTATCGCAGATGCGGATGGGGGCGACGCTGTTGACCCGACGCAGGAGCCTGGGGTTCTCGGTCATGGGGCGGCCTTTCCCGGGCGGCGACTGGAACGGTCCTAGAGGCCGAGCACATCGGCCATCGTGTAGCGTCCGGGCTCGCGTCCGGCGAGCCAGAGGGCGGCCCGCAGCGCCCCGCGGACGAAGGTGTCCCGCGTGTGGGCGGAGTGGGCGATGGTGATCGTCTCGCCGAGGTTGCCGAAATGCACCTGGTGCTCGCCGACCGTATCGCCGACGCGCAGGGCGTGCATGCCGATCTCACCGCGCTGCCGGGGCTGATGTCCGGCCCGGCCGTGGGTCAGCGCCTTGGCGGGGTCCTTGCCCAGGGCGTTGCAGATCGCCTCGGCCAGGGACAAGGCGGTGCCCGAGGGGGCGTCCTTTTTGAAGCGGTGATGCGTCTCGGCGATCTCGATGTCGTAGGCGGGGCCCAGCGCCTCGGCGACGGGCCCGAGAATCTTCAGCAGCAGGTTCACGCCCACCGAGTAGTTCGAGGCATGGATCAGCGGGATGTCCTCCGCGGCGTCGGCGACGGCGTCGAGTTGGGCGTCGTCCAGCCCGGTGGTCCCGATGACCATGGCGATCTTCCGCTCGCGGCAGATCGGCAGCACCGCGCCCGTGCCCTCGGGCAGGGAGAAGTCGATCACGGCGTCCGCATCGGTCTCGAGGTGGTCGCTGACGGCGACGCCGCAGGGCCCGGCGCCGGCGAGTTCGCCGACGTCGCGCCCGATCGCCTCGGCGCCCGGCGCTTCGGTCGCGGCGACCAGTTCCAGCCCGTCATGCTCCAGCGCGAGTGCGGCGATCCGGCGACCCATCCGCCCGGCCGCCCCGGTAATGGCAAGTTTCGTCATGGAGAGAATCCTCGTTCGCTTGGTGCACAAGTGAAGTACACGAACTGTCGCCCGGGTTCAATGGCGTGGGCTGCGATGACGCGCGACCGTCCTGGGCGGCGTCGGGTCGGCCCGGGCAATCAGAACCGACTCTGCCATTCGGCGAAGGCGCGTCGGGCGTCGTCGACCTCGGTGAACCCACCGGTGGAGACCACGATCGCCCGTCCGTTGCGGCGGGGGGTGTCCCGGATCGGCGGGCGGGCGAGGAAGGCGTCCATCTGCTCGGGGGTCTGGAGCTTCACGTCCCCGACGATGCCGACCTTCTGCTGCATCGGCATCGGCGCGTCGGGCCCGATGAAGACGTCCATGCCCTGCCAGTTGTCGATCGCCAGGATCGCGTCGCTCTCGGTGAGCACGGGCAGGACGTGTCCGGCCGGGGCGGGGGCGGTGCAGACATGGACGCAGATCGGTCCGAGCGACGCGGAGATCGTCTCGTAGACCGGGAGGGCGAACTGCCGGATCATTTCCGGGGAGAAATTCACGATCGCGTCCGAGGGCGCCCGGTGTCCGGGGAAGAACATCCCCCGGTTGCTCACGAAGTGCCCGATCGGCTCGTCCAACTCCTCCTTGACCAGCAGCGAGACCTCCACGAACAGCTCCGCGAGCGTCTCGAGGAAACGCCTGGTCGGCTCGGGATCGGTGATCAGCCCGGTCAGGAAGCCCTCGCCGACGAGGAGCTGCGCCAGGTCGAAGGGGCTGGCGCTGACCGGGAGCGAGAGGCGCCAGCCGTCGGGCAGGGCGGGCCTGGCGGCGCGGATCCAAGCGACGATCTCATCGACGATCGGACCTGCGACCTCGGGCTTGGGGGCGTCGGCGGCCTCGCGGATCTCGGTGAAGCACGGTTCGCAGATCGGCTCGGAGCCGGCCAGCTCCACGAGCGTCGCCCCGTAGAGGCTGGGAATCGTCAGGCACTGGTACTCGCCGAAGTGCACCGAGGGAACCCAGTCGCTCTCGACGGCCGCCTTGGGGGCGAGCACCTCGGCCATGCGGGCGACGGATGCGGCGGGCTCGGCGCGCATCGCGGCGCGGTCGGGTCGGCCGGTGCAGCGGACCCCGACCATCATGGGAATGTAATCGGTCCGTCCGAAGAAGGCGTCTTCGTAGGTCTTCCGGATCGCGTCGTAGCTTCGCATGGTTCCTCTCGGGTTTGCGGAATCGTCGGGGTCAGTCTAGCACGAGGCGACGACCCGGCAAGGACCGAACCGAATAGAGTGAAGCGCAACCGGCCTCCCCGGCCGATAAAACCACCGGAAGACCGCGACTCTACGCAACGAGGTGCGCATGGGCAAAGGCATCGGACGGGACATTCTGCGCCGCTGGCCGGGCAATCCGCTCCTGCAACTGAGCGACCTGAACTTCCCGATCAGCGACATCTGCAACGCCGGGTGCGTCGCCTTCGAGGAGGAAATGCTCCTGCTGGTAACCGTCGAGGCGATGCGCGGGCAGTGCAGCCTCTACCTCGCCCACAGCCACGACGGGCACCACTTCTGGATGGAGCAGGAGCCCTTCATGCGGCCCTCGGAGGATCTCGCCTACTCCCGGTACGAATGCCTCAGCGTCCGGGACGCCCGGGTAACGCCCCTCGACGACACGTACTACATCGCCTATCTCGCCGAGGGAGACGCCGGTTTCCGGATCGGCCTGGCCAAGACCGACGATTTCCGCGAGGTCACCCGCCTGGGCTACATCACCCAGCCGGATACGAAGAACGGGTGCCTCTTCCCGCGCAAAATCCGCGGACGCTACGCGATGCTCGAGCGTCCCAGCCCCGGTGCGAGCATCTGGCTGAGCACCTCCGAGGACCGCGAGTTCTGGGGCGAGTCCGACGTGGTGATCACCCCACGCGGGGGGTTCTGGGACTCCGATCGCGTGGGCCCGGCCGGGCCGCCGATCGAGATCGACGAGGGCTGGCTGGTGATCTACTACGGCGTCAAGGCGACCAGCGCCGGACCGCTGTTCCGCCTCGGGGCGACGATCCTGGACCGCGACTTCCCCTCCACGGTCATCGCCCGCTCGAATATCCCCATGCTCTCGCCGCGCGAGAAGTACGAACGCATCGGCGACGTGGGGAACCTCGTCTTTTCCTGCGGCGCCCAGCTCCGCGAGGACGGCGAACTGCGGATCTACTACGGAGCGGCCGACAGTTGCATCTGCCTCGCGACCGCCGGGATCGAGGAAATCGCCCAGGCGTGCCTGCGAAGCGGAACGGATTTCTAGCGACGACGAGCTGAGGGCCCCCCGGAGTTCCCGAAGGAAACGACTATGGGCGAACGCACCGGACGCGATCTGCTGCACCGATGGGAGCGGAACCCGATCATCACGCTCCAGGACGTGCCCTTCGAGTGCAATACGGTCTTCAATTGCACGCCGGTCAAGCATGACGGGGAGTACCTGCTCGTGCTCCGGGTGGAGGGGCAGCAGGGGTATTCCTTCTTCGCCCTCGCCCGCGGGCGCGACGGGCTGCACTTCACCATCGACCCCTCCCCCTGCATGCTTCCGGCCGAAGGGGAGCCCTGGCGGACCTGGGAAGAACTGGGCATCGAAGACCCCCGCATCACGAAGCTCGAGGGCGACTACTACATGGCGTACACCGCCGTGAGCCGCTACGGTCATCGGATCGCGCTGGGGCGGACGGAAAACTTCCTGGAGTACCAGCGAATCGCCCCGGTCTCCGGTCCGGGCAACAAGGACGGGGTGCTCTTCCCGGAGAAGATCGACGGACTCTACGCCCGCCTCGACCGCCCGTTCGGCGCCGGGGTCGGGAACATCTGGATCAGCTACTCCCCGGACCTGGTCAACTGGGGGCGCAGCGAATTGCTCTTCGCCCCGCGGGCGCGATACTGGGACTCCTACCGGATCGGCGCCTCGGCCCCGCCGATCCGCACAGAAGCCGGCTGGCTGGAGATTTACCACGGCGTGCGGATGACCTCCGGCGGTCCGATCTACCGCATCGGGACGGCGATGCTGGACCTGGAAAACCCCTCCAAGGTCCTCGGACGGTGCGTGGCGCCGGTGCTCAGCCCGCGTGAAGACTACGAGCGCATCGGCGATGTGGGCAACGTCTGCTTCGCCTCCGGGGCGATCGTCGAGGACAACGGCGAGGTGAAGGTCTACTACGGGGCGGCCGATACGTGCATCTGCGTCGCCAGCATCGGCATGGACGAGTTGATCGAATCGGCGCTGGAAAGCGCGGGCGTCTGAGGTCGCGCTGCGCAGAAGAACGCCCCGCGGCACGTGTCCGCCGCGGGAGCGTTCGTCCGCTGCACCGAAGCGAGCGGGTCAGTTCGTCTTGGCGTTGATCTTCTTGAGCTTCGCGAGCTTCTCATCCTCGCTGAGCTTTTCCCACGCGGGGACGCACCCGCCGCAGCAGAAGGCGACCTTCTGCCCGTGGAACTCCGTGGTGAGCTTCGCGGGCACCTTCGAGAGGTCGACCTTGTTGCCCATGATCGGGCAGTGGGTGTTCGCCCAGGACCCGTCGGGACCGAGGTCGGCGTGCTTGCCCCCGGTCGGGTTCAGGGCGGCGTGGGACTTCTTGAGCAGCGCCCGGGCCGCGGCAAGATGCTTCGCGGCGGCGTCGGTCTTGCCGTCCTCCAGCGCCGTCTGGGCCTTCTCCATCGCGGCGAGCGCGTCGGCGACCTGCCCCGAGGCGCCCTTCATGCGGCAGTGGGTGCACTTGCCGTCGGCTTTCTTGCATTCGCCGCACTTGTCCTTGCCCTTGGCGTGTCTATCGCACGTGGGCTTCGCGTCGTCGGCGGAGTAGGCGGTCTCGCCCTCCGCGGCGGTCTCCGCGACGGTGGCCTTTCCGGAGAAGGGACAGCCCCCTCCAGCGTAAACCAGCGCCGCGGCGCCGGCGAGCGTGAGCATCGTGGTCAGCAGAAGTGTTCGCCTGGTCATCGGTTCATCCTTTCAAAAGAAGCAAAAGGTTTCCTCTTTACGGCGGCACCGCGAATCGCGGGGTTTCATTTTTCGGTTCGGACGACGTGTGCGGCGCCGTGGCGGGTCAGTCCTGCTCGACCACCTCGCGGAGGCAGCGGAGGAGGACGTCGCGGGGGATGCGGCTGACGGCAACGTACGTCTTGGCCGGGAGGCGGGTGGCGATGTAGCGGCACTTCCCGGCGGCGCCTTGCCAGTAGTCCCGCCCGTCGATCTTCACCGGGGCGCCAAGTCCCAGTTCGCGCGGCGTCTGGGGAAGGATGAGGATCGAGGTCTTCCCGTGCCCGCAGCGGATCAGATACGCCCCGACGGTGCGGTCCTTGAACTTCCGCGTGCAGCAGCCTTCGACGTTGACCTTGGGGTTGCCCGCCGGCACGCGGACGGGCTTGCCCACGTGTTCGCCGAGACGGGCGGCGACCTTCTGGGGGTCGCTCTGGGGCTCGTAGTTGTCCGCGAGGTGGGCGGCGTGGACCGACTCGAAGAAGTCGGCCGCCCCGGCGGGGCTCGCATGGGTCAGCACAAAGGCGGCCCCCACGGCCAGCAGCAGAGCCGCCGCGGCCGCGATGGGCTTCCACCCGCGGAAGGGGAAGGGGATGGCGCGCCGACGGGAGGCCTGCGCCTGGCGCGCCTCGGCGCGGAGGCGCTGGCGCAGCGTCGAAGCCCAAGCTTCATCGGGCGTTACCGACGCGAATGCTCCGCGAAGCCTTTGGCGGATCGCCCTTCGTTCGGCCAGTCGCCCCGCGGTCTGTGCATCCATATCCGCCGGGTAGGGGCGCCGGCCCTGGAGTACCGCTTCGATCTGCTCATCGTTCAATGGGGTCATGATACTCGCCCGAGAAAACCCAGGTCCTTCGCATGTTCGGTCAGTCGTTCTTTCAGGGCGTTGCGCGCCCGGCTGGTGCGGCTTTTGACGGTTCCGACGGCGACGTCCATGATCTCGGCGACCTCTTCCTGCGAGAGTTCTTCCACGTCGATCAAAAACAGGGTCATCCGCTGATCTCCAGGGAGGTCGGCCAGGGCGTGGATGACCTGCTCGTCGCCGAACCGCTCCATCAACTGTTCCGGTTCGGACCAGGTTGACTCGTCGCCGTCGCTGCTGCCGGGGAGCAGTTCCTCCTCCACGGGCGCCTCTGGACCCACCACCTTGCGATGGCGGAGCCGGTCGATCCACGTGTTGCGGAGGATGCGCATCAACCAGGCCTTGCAGTTCGATCCGGTGCGGAAACTGCCGAATCGCTTCAGGGCCTTGAGCATCGTCGTCTGGACCAGGTCCTCGGCGACGGTGTGGTTGCGCGACATCGCCCACGCCGCCCGGTACAGGGCGTCCAAGTGCGGCAGCGCCTGTTCTTCGAATGTCGCTGCATCGGCCATATCAAGCCGTGGCGCTCAAGTCGCCACCTTCCGAAACGGGACGAGGATTCTAAAAGGTTCCGGGAAATTGTAGGACATCGCCGGGCGGCTCGCGAGCGCTGCGGTCGGGCTAGTTTTCCATCTCGGCGCCCACCTCCCGTTCGGGGCGCATCCCGTGGCCGAAGCGGCGGGTATAGACCTGCGTAACCTCCGCGCCGAAAAAGACGATCATGGCGCAATAGTAGATGAACACCAGCATCGCCACCAGCGACCCGGCCGCTCCGTACGCCGAGCCGATGTCACTGTAAGAGAGGTACCACCCCGCCGCGTACTTGCCGATCAGCAGCAGCACGGTGGTCACCGCCGCGCCCAGCCACGCATCCCGCCAGGCGATGGTCACGTCGGGCAGGATGCGGTAGATCAGCGTGAAAAGCACGAAGTAGACCGCGAAGCTCAGCACCCATTCCAGCACCGGCCAGAGCGTGCTCTGCGCCGGGAAGATGAAGTCCAGCACACTCGCGGCGATCGCCGAGGCGATGAACAGCCCCACGATGATCAGCATCATCACCAGCCCCATCAGGCGCTTGCGGACCCACCCCCACAGCGCCTGGCGGGGCTTGACCTTGATGCCCCAGATGTGGTCCAGTGCGTCCTGCATGTGGGCCCAGATCGCGGTGGCCCCGAACAGCAGGGCGGCGAAGCCCACCGCCGCCGAGACGGTCCCCGACCAGGCGTGCTCGCGGGCGCTGCGGAGGATGGCGTCCACCGCCGCGCCGCCGACCTGCCCCATCGCCCGCTCGACGCGTTCGATCAGCGCCGCCCGGGTGTCCGGGTCGATCAATCCCGTGCCCCAGACCAGCAGGATCACCAGCGGCGCCAACGAGAAGAGCATGTAGAACGCCAGCCCCGCCGCGAAGGCGATCCCCCCGTCCTCCATGTACTCCCGCGCCGCCCGCTTGAGAACGAGCCCGGTTCGTCGGAGAATGGTCAGAGGGTTGATCATGGTAAGTTCTGCGGTTATCGAACGATAGTCCCGGAAACCGGCGATTGCCAGCCGCGCGGGCGCTTCGCGTGTCGCGGCGCGGAGGACTCTGTGGTAACAAAAGGTCGACGACCGTACGGGCGCCGCGGGGGGCGTCCCGGGCTTCGTGGTGCTGCTGCTCAACGGAATCGCCCTGCTGACCTTCTTCCGCCGGCGGAAAGCGAAGAAGCGGCTTGGCGCGGGCGAGACGCCGCCGGTGAGCTACGCCATCCCGCCGAGCGCCCCGCAGAACCCCTACGAACAGCCCCCGAGGAGAACGCAATGAGTGAAATGCCGATCGGACTTCAGTTGTACACCGTGCGAAGCCGCTGCCGGGAGGACCTCGCCGACGCCCTTTCCCGCGTGGCGGAGATGGGCTATGACGCGGCCGAGCCGTGGGGCTACGACGGGGCGTCGCTGGCGTGGCTGGGCGTCCCGGCCTCGCGGGTCCGAGATCTGTTCGACGCCGCCGGATTGCGGTGCTGCGGGTGTCACATCCGTCCCGAAGCGCTGGAGGAGCCGAACCGCCGGCGGACGATGGATTTCGCCGAGACGCTGGGCAGTCCGTTGGTGGTCGTGGCCGGGAACAAGGGGGCGATGGACTCAACCGAGGGCATCGCCGGGTTCGCCCGCCTGCTGAACGAAGCGGCCGAGGCGCTCGCCGCCCGCGACCTCCGCACGGGCTACCATGCCCACGCCTCGGACTTCGCGGCGGTGGACGGGACGTGCGCGTGGGACCGGCTTTTCGAGCAGACGCGTTCGGAGGTGGTCATGCAGTTGGACACGGGCAACTGCCTCGCCGGCGGGGGGGACCCGGCGGCGGTGCTGAGAAAGTTCCCAGGCCGGGCCGCGTCGATCCACCTCAAGGACGACAACAGCCGCCCCGGCGCGGTACTGGAAGAGGGCGACGTCGACTGGGCGGACGTCTTCGCCGCCATCCGCGAGACGCAGCAGCCCGAGTGGCTGGTGATCGAGCAGGGCGAGCACGTCGGGGCGGACGAGGACGTCTTCGAGATTCCCCGCCGAAGTCTCGCCGCCTTCCGCGAAATGGACCGGGGCTCCTGATCCCCGCGCCCGGAGCTCCTGCATCCGTTAAATGTCCATGCGCCCGTACTGGCGACGGACCTCGGGGGTCACCGGAGGCTGCCGGCGATTCGAATCGCTCTGGCTCATAACGGAATCATACCGTGCCGGTCTCGGCGCATATCAAAACCCACCCGGTCCGGGCGCGAGGACTGCAGCAGCCTACCGGGGCAGCGCCGCGGGGGGATCGCCCGTCTGCGGCTTGTTTCCCGAGGCCGGTTCATACCCTCGGGCGCCGATGCCCTCGAGGTGGGGGTTTTCGGAGGTGATCGCTTTCGCCCCGGAATCCAGGGCTTTGAGCTTCGGGTCCACGTCGAGAACGTTGCCGCTCGCCTTGCCCGGCAGGTCCGGCCGGGCCTTGCCGCCCGGAACGTACCACGCGTTCCCGCGGAAGGTGAACGTCTGCGGCGCCGTGCGGGGGCCGATGTTGACGGCGGTGCGCGTCGAGCGGAGGACGAAGAGGTTCCGCTCCACGCGGTTGTTCCCGCTGGGCTTGAACCGCCCATCGGTAGTCTCCTGGAGGATGCGGAGGGCCCACTTGCCGGGCAGCACGACCGTGTTTCGCCGGAAGGCGCAGTTGCGGGCGGTCACGAAGGCCACCGGCGCACGCGAGCCGACGAACCGGTTCCCCGCGATGGTGATCTGCCGGGCTTCGGCGTCTTCGGGCTTCGGGCGGAAGAACTTCAGCCCCGTCGAGCCGCCGCAGTTGACCGCCCGCCCCCCGGCGTCGAGGAAGGTGTTGCGGTGGATGAGCACATCCGTCGAGCCGCCCTTCGCCTGGACGCCCGTGTGCTGCGAGAAGCCTTCGAGCCCGCGGAAGGTGCACCCGTCGATCTCGCCGTCGTGGCAGCCGACCATGTCCACGGCCGAGCCGCCCCACCCGGCAATCCGGCAGCGCTCGACGCGAAACCTGGTGACGCCCGAGAGCTTCAGCCCGTCGAAGTTGCCCCGCGGGCCGGTCTTCTCGATGGTCACGTCGCGGATGACGATTCCCTCGGCCGGGGTGGAGAAGTCCCCGCCGTCGTCGATGTTGATCCCGTTGTGCTTCGCCCCTGTCACCTTGATATACGCGATTGTCACATACGCGCAGTTGACCAGGTGGAGTCCCTCGCCCCGACCCCGGATGACCGGCGGGCTGTCCGGGTCCTTCCCGCGGATGATGATCGGCCGCTTCGCCGTGCCGCGGAGATTGCGGAGGTACACCGGGCCGTCGAACGCGCCGCCGTCGATTTCCATGAGCGTTCCGGGCTCCAAAGCCGCCAGGCGCTTCTGAAGGGCTGCGGCGGTCTCGCCCGAGAAGGCGGCCGTCCGGGTCACCTCCCGCCCGGCGACGTCGCGGCGGTTGGCGATGTAGTGCGTCCGCCAGAGGCGAACGGCCTTGCCGTCATTCGGAGCCTCTTTCGCGAGCTTCGGGCCGTTCTTCGCCTGACTGTACTGCTGGGGATGCGCGTTGACGTAGAGTTCCCCGTCGTCGCGAAGGTAGAGATACCAGATCCCCTCCGTTCCCTCGGGATAGCGGATGTCGGTGCTGGCCCGCGTGCGCGCCTCGGCGGAGTTCATGCGGACCTTCACCACGCCGCCGGGCTTGTCGGGCACGTCCTTCAGTTCATTCTTGTGGACGGCGGAAACCTTGAGGTGCGCCACGTCCAGGACCCGTCCACGCGCCTCGGCCGCGGCGGAGTCGATCCGGATGATCTTCCCGGAGACCACCACCGGCGCCTTCGCCGCGATGGCTTCCTGTTCCATCCGCATCCAACATGCGGACGCATTGTCCGCCGCCAGGAGCGGGGCGAGTGCTGCGAAGGTCAGAACGGTTGCTTTATGCATCGGAAATCTCCAGATAGGCGGGCCCTTCCCGTGCCGATCGTCCCCTGTTCGTCGCTCGAACGTACGGGGCGGTTCCCGGTTTGTCCGATCCGGCCAAGTGTCCAGGCGGGCGACTCTCAGCGCCCGGCGACTCCATCTGCGGCGGAGATACGGATTTACCTATAGGCATTCGACGTGACTGGTCTCGCGCTCCGTCGCACATGTACAATCAACGGGTGTCGAGCCTGCGGAGGGCGTCGGCCACCTGTCACGTGGGGAGACCGGTCCGGGAACGGGCCGGAATGCGAAAGGAGAGTTGCCATGAATGCTGCACGTTTCTCGATCTGCATTGTCCTCGTAACGGCCGTCGCGGTCATACCGGCGGCCGGGCAGTCCACGGTGGATCACGAGCCGTGGTTGAATTGGGACTTCTTCGTCCCGCAACTGGACGTCAACGACATCCATGTCGTCGTTGAGAACGACGGGTTCGTCCCGGAAGAAGTCTATGTCGATCCGGCGATTTCGGGCTGGGACTATCAGGGCGAGGACAACAGCGCCACCGGCGGGACCGTGCTCAGTTGGGGCCTGCCCGCCGGGCAGTTGCTCAATCCGGGCGGAGTTGTCCACATGGGCGCCTACCTCCGCGGGGCGGGGCGGATCACGGAAGCCTACTGGACGCTGGACGGTCAACGGGTCGCCCAGATTCCGATCATCTACGAACTGACCCGGGTGGTCTTCCCGGACACCACGCCGCCCGAGTTGCTCATGAGACTCCAGACCACCCAGGCGTTCATCGACGAGACCGGTTCCGAGGTCAGCCTGGATGGAATCCGCACTTGGATGGACATCCCCGCCGGGGAACTGGGGCTCGGCGACATCAACGGCGCCCTGGACCTCGACAGCCTGGATTCCTGGGAGACCACGCCCAGCGCCACCAGCGGCATCGTCCAGCCGGATTCGTTCTTCGACGTCTTCGTCGGCCTGCCGCAGAACACCGGCCCGGAGTTCGAGGGGCTTCTGTACGCCGACGTCCTCGTCGTCGGGGCCGTGGTCGGTCGGTTCTGGAACCTCAACCAGCAGTGCCCCGAGCCCGCGACCCTCGGCCTGCTGGGCCTCGGCGGCCTGGCCGTCCTGCGCCGCCGCCGACGTTAGGGGCATTCGACGCCCGGCGGGCCCTCTCGCTCGCTCGCCCCCGGTGCGTCGACGAACGGAACAGGCCGCTTCCCGAACGCGGAAGCGGCCTGGCGCCGTTCGCGCCGATGCCCTCCGCCGCGCGAGCCGCGTGTTTGCGGACTGCCTAGAACATCCCGACGACCCGGCCTTCGTCGTCGAGGTCGATGTCGATGAAGCCCGGGCGACTGGGCAGCCCGGGCATGGTGCGCATCTCGCCGAGGATGGGGTAGATGAACCCCGCCCCCGCCGAGATGCGGACCTCGCGGACCGGGACGGTGAAGTCCCGCGGGACGCCCTTGAGGTGCCGGTCGTGCGAGAGCGAGAGCTGCGTCTTGGCCATGCAGATCGGCAGTTCGCCGTGCCCGGTGCGCTCGTAGAGGTCGATAGCCCGTTCGGCGGTGGGGGAGTATTCCATGTCCCGGGCGAGGTAGACCTTGCGGGCGACGGTTTCGATCTTTTCCTTGATCGACGCGTTGTCCGGGTAGAGCAGGCGGAAGTCCTGCGGCTGCTCACACGCCTCGATGACGCACTGGGCGAACTTCACCGCGCCCGGACCGCCCGCCTCCCAGTGCTTCGCCTCGAAGGCGCCGAGGGCCCCGGCCTGCTCGGCTGAGCGGATCACCGCCGCGATCTCGCTCGGGGAGTCGGTGGAGAAACGGTTGACCGCCACCACCACCGGCACGCCGAACCCGCGCGCGATGGCGATGCACCGCTCGAGGTTGCACAGGCCCTTCTCGAGCAGATCGAGGTCCTCCCGCGTGTAGGCCTCGTCCAGCGGGATGCCCGTAACCACCCGGGGCCCGCCGCCGTGCATCTTCAGGGCCCGGACCGTGGCGACGACCACGATGCAGTCCGGCGCGAGCCCGCTGGCGCGACACTTGATGTTGCAGAACTTCTCCAGGCCCATGTCGGCGCCGAAGCCCGACTCGGTCACCA
>CAYTQL010000011.1:0-20959 GCA_964439555.1 uncultured Planctomycetaceae bacterium
GAGAAACGTACCTGTTCATCGTGAACAGGCTACGCGCTCAGCTTCTACTCTATGATCCTGTTGTTCTTCGTCGCCCTGGCGGTCGTCAACGCGGTGCTCTGGCTGACGGTGGGGCAGGCGTGGCAGTGGTCGCAGCAATGGCAGCTCCAACCGGTCCGCATCGGGTTCGCCCTGGTTCTCGTGGCGGTGGCGGCGAACATGTTCAATCTCTTCACCGTCACGATTCCCGGGAAGGTCGCGAACCTGGAGGGCGGCTCCGAAAGCGGCGGCGCGGCCCGTTCGGCGGGCATGGGGCTGATGATGGCGATCCTCAGCACCCCGTGCAGCTTCGGACCGCTCCTGGCCGCCCTGGCGTGGGCCCAGACCCAGTCGCTGTCGGTCGGCACGGGGGTTTTTTTGGCGATGGGGCTCGGCATGGCCGCGCCGCACGTGCTGCTGGCGAGCTTCCCCAGGCTGGTGGACCGCCTGCCCAAGCCCGGGCGGTGGATGGAGCTGTTCAAGGAGTCGATGGGCTTCGTGCTCCTGGCGATCGCCCTCTGGCTGATCTCCACGAGCCCGGACAAAGGTTACGCCTTCTGGGTGGTCGCCTACGCGATCGTCCTGTGTTTGTGCCTTTGGGTCTGGGGTCGCTGGGTCCGCTACGACTGGTCGCCGGTGCGCAAGTGGCTGGTCCGCTCGGTCGCGGGGGTTGTCGCGGTCGGCGCCGGCGTCCTGATGCTCGCGCCGCCGACGCCCTCGGCGGTGGAGTTCCGGTCCTTCGACCGCGCCGCGATCGACGCCGCCCGCGCCGAGGGGCGTCCGGTGGTCCTGAAGTTCACCGCCACCTGGTGCATCGAGTGCATCGGCATCGACCGCCTGGTCTACACCGAGCCCGAGGTGGGCGAGTTCTTCGACGAGCTCAACGTCCTGGCGATGAAAGCGGACGTGACCGACCGAGGCAACCCGGCCGACCGGTTCCTCCGCCGCCAGTTCCGCGCCGCGCCGCCCCTGACGGTCATCTACCCGCCGGGCGAGGGCGAGCCGATTCCGCTGACCGGGCCCTACTCCGTGGAAGACCTCCGGGCCGCACTGAACAAGGCGCTGGGAAACTAGGTAGGCTGTGTCTGCTATATCCGATCCGGGCTTCGAGCGGGCCTCGGAGTTTGGGATTCGATGCTTGGGACTTGCCGTTCGTCGTTTTGCCTCTATTCGTTCTGGATTTCCCCCTGCGCCTTGCCTTGCCGCGGTTTGCGGATGTTGTAGAGCCCGGTGAAGCTTCCGGTCGCCTCCCGTCCGTCGACGGTGACGTCGATATCGTAGCGGCAGCGATGGTCGTGGGGCGGGTTGTACCCGTCGGCGCGGATGATGGCCTCTACCGGGCCCCGCAGGCGGTTGCCTTCCAGCGTGACCTTGCTGAAGTCGATCGTGTGGTCGCCGTCACTATAACGGGGGGTGTAGCTCTTGACGGCGATCGCCTTGCCCTTCCGCAGCGTGACGCTGATGTGCAGCGCCTTGCCGCCGGGCAGGGCGTCCTTGAGCCGGAGATCGTAAATCCCCCCGGCCGGGTCGACCTCCTGGTCGGCGGGCGGCTCGATGGTTCCCCAGACCTGCCGGTTGACCTCGCTTTTCGGGGTGATGTTCTCGCCCTCCCGGTAGCTGTGGTACTCGCCCTGCGGACGGTTGCAGGCGATCGGGACGTTGAAGATCACCTGGTAATCGCCGCTCTTCATGATGCCCGAGCTGTCGAGCTTCGCGTCGAACTGCCCGCGCAGGCGGTTGTCCACCAGGCGGACGTCGAAGTTGCTCACCTCGGCGGTCCAGCCGTCCTCGGGGTTCTCGCAGGTCAGCGTGGGGTTTCGCCCCTTGCCGTCGACGAGGTCGAAGTTCAGGTAGGTCTGGTGACACCAGTTCGCCCCGCCGCACCACTCGCGGCGGATTTCCAGCTTCACGCGCCCGGTGGTGGTCGCGGCGGGGGCGACGGAGCCGTCGATCTTCCCGGCGACCTTCTCCGAGGTCTTCGTGTCCTTCCAGGTCCCCGAGAGCGTCCGCCCCTCGGCCTTCAGGTCCACCTCGATGGGGTAGTCCCGCCCGAGCACGTGCAGCCGGGCCGTGCCCGAGACGCCCTCGTCGGTGAAGCTTATCTCGCCGGGGTAGGACCAGTCAGCTACGAGGTGATCCGGGGCGTAGGTGACCCAGGACTGGGCGATTTCGCCCGCGGCGGTGCGGATGTGCCATCGCAGGTCGGCGCTGTCGGTCGGGGGCTCGGCGGCCCGGCCTCGGCCCCAGCAGACCCGCAGCCCGGGCTCGACGAGGCGCAGGCCCTTCAGGTCGATCACGTACGTCGCCCGGTCGGGGTCGATCTCGCCGCGGGGGCGTTTCGGGGTCGGCGGGTCGGTGCGCATCTCCCAGCAGTGCAGCAGGTGCTTGGCGCCGCGGAAGTAGAGGCGTCCGCCGGCGGCGGTCGGGCTGACCGAGATGATGTGCCCGGGCCCGATCCCCCCGAGGTGGCGTGGGGCGTCCGACGCGGCGTCGATCATGCTGATCCCGTACCCGTCGGGCAGGAAGATGCGCCCGTTCATCGCCACCGGGGAGCCGCAGGCCATTCCGTCGAAGGGCACGAAGCCCTCGATGTCGCCGGTTTCGAGGTCCGCGCAGGCGAAGATGTGCCGGATGTCCGGGAGGCGCGAGCAGACGATGTCGTCGAAGACTTTCGGGTACCGCTCGTTGAGGAAGTCGAGCTGGCGGTCCGAGAGCCGGCGGGTCTCCTTGCGCTCGAACCACACCCGCCCGCGGTGAACCAGCACGCTGCCCCAGGAGTGACGCCAGATCTTCGGGAGGCTCCAGAGCAGCTTCGCCCCCTCCGTGCTCAATTCCCAGCAGCCGAAGCTCCCGTTCTTGGTCCGGTCCGTGCAGTCGGTCAGGGCGATCAGCTTGTCGCCGTGGATCGCGGGGGTCAGCCCGCTGTAGCCCGGCGTGCCCGCGCCGCCTTCCGACCAGAGCACCTTGCCCGTCCGCGGCTCGATGCAGCGGATTCGGTTCAGCACGCTGACGAAATACGCCTTGCCCTCGTGACGCCAGACCAGCAGCGGTCGCGTGGTGGCCGTGGCGTTGCGGATGTGCCAGAGCTTCTTACCGGTTTTCGCGTCGAACCCGGCGGCGCCGCGTCCGGGGGTGTTCACGGCGATCACCCCGTCGGCGTACTGCGGGATGCTGTCCCAGCCCCACCCGCGGCTGCCGAGCAGCTCCTCCGGGCGGACGGGCTCGTCCCGCTCGGCCTTCCACTTGCGGAAGGAGCGGTCTCGCGGCCCCCGGCCGCCGAGTTTCTTCATCTCCAGGCAGTACTGGAGATAGCGGTAGGCGTTGTCGGAGTCGCCGCCGGTGCTCACGTGCCAGAGCTTTTCGCCGGTGTTCGCGTCCACGCAGAACAGCCGCCCCAGCGTGCCGACCCAGTAGGCCCGCCCGTCGGCGATGCAGGGGATGTAGTGCCCCACGTGCTCGTGGGTGGACTTGTTGAGCCCCATGCCCTTGAAGACCGCCTTCCAGAGCGTTCGCCCGGTCTCGGCGTCGAGGCAGTAGAGCTGCTCGTCGGCGGCGATGCGGCGGAGGTAGTCGGGACTGGACTTGTTCGTTCGATGCCAGTGGATTTCCGCCAGCGGACCGGCCGGGGCGTAGGCGGCCACGTAGACGCGGTCGCCCTTGACCACGGCCGCGCCGAACCCGCCGTTGCCGCAGACCTCCCGCGGGCGGACGACTCCGCCCTTGTTCTCGGGGAGGGGGCTGTCCTCGGAGGCCCAGAGCAGCTTCGCGTCCTTCCAGGAGCGTACCAGCCTCTGGCCGGTTTCGATCCCGCCGCTGTAGTTCGGCCCGCGCCAGCAGGGGTAGTCGCCGGTCTTCCCGCCGGCTCTCAGCCCGCCCGGCGTCGGCAGCAGCGCAGCGAAGAGCAGTCCCGTTACGATCGCGCGGATCTTCATGATGGAGCATCCTTTGACGTGTAAAACCCGTGGCGCATCCGTGAACGCGGACGGCGCTTACTACATGTAACACGCCCGGCGGCGCGTTGATTCGCTGGCCGGCGGATTCGTGCGCCGCGCTCGGGGCGTTGCGGCCCGGCCGCGCGGCGACCCGGCTGCCTCGAGCCGCTCGGTCAACGAGCCCGGCCTTCGCGCAGGCGGCCGATTTCTTCGCCGGCGGCTTCGAGCTGTTCGACGAGGTCCGCGTCCATCGGCGGGAGGGCGTCCACCGAGAGGTTCATCGCCACCTGCTCGCGGCTGCGTCCGCCGGGGATGATCGCCGAGACGTTCGGGTTCGCCAGGGCGTAGGCGAGGGCGAGCTGGACCATGTTCTCGTAGGGCGGGCGGAGCAGTTGCTCCTCGATCTCGCGGACGACCGCCAGCAGCCGGTCGAGGTTCTCCGGGTCGATGTGGGCCCGTCCCTGGTTGGCGGGGTCGCCGAAACGATGCCCCGGGCGGTACTTCCCGCTGAGCAGCCCGCCGAGCATGTTCGAACGGGCGACGACGCCCTTCCCCGCGGCCGCGGCGGCGGCGATGACCTCTCCGCCCCGCGGCTGGGCGTAGCTGTAGTTGACCTGAATCACGTCCACGCGGTCGTCCTCGACGTAGCGCATCGCCTCATCGAGCCCGGTCCCGTCGGAGAGGATCTTCTTGCAGGAGACGCCGACGAGGCGGGTCCGCCCGCGTGTGCGGCATTCGGCGTAGGTGTCCAGCAGGGCGTCGAGCTTCTCCCGTTCGCCCGGGGGGACGTGAATGTAGTACAGCTCGATCCGCTCGCGCCCGAGGCAGAAGATGCTGGTCTCGAGGTCGGCCTTCATCGCCGGGGGGTGGGCCTTGCCGCTCTTGGAGGCGAGGAAGACCTCCTCGGTGAGCCCCAGCGCGCGGAGGCGCTTGCCGATGAGAATCTCGCTGATCCCGTAACCGCGAGCGGTGTCGATCAGCCGTCCGCCGGCGTTGAGGTAGGTCTCGATCGCCTCGTAGGCGTCCTGCTCGTTCTGGTCGCCGTACCCGAGCCCGCCGATGGCCCAGGCGCCGAACCCCACGGCCGTGACGTCATGTCCCGTCTTGCCCAACGCCCTCGTCTGCATCGCGTTCCTTTCGCAGGCAACCGGCGGTTCACCGCAGAGACCGCGGCGATCGCGGAAGAACTGTCCGGGCCCTGTCGCCCGTAAACAGGAAACGCCGGGCGGCGCCGAACAACAAGCATTAAATCCCGTCAGCCGGACAGTGGGCGGGTGCTGCGAACTCCAGCCGTCGAGCGCTGGAGCTTCATGTTCGCCGTGGGGCGTCCTCCACGGCCTCGCATCTCCGCGGTGACCGCGTCGCCGCAAACGAGACGTCGCGGTGCATTCGGGGTTTTACCCGAATGGACCTCACGAACAACACGGAAAGGGCGAACGCGATGAAATACGCATGGGTCGGACTGGTTGTCGTTTGCGCAGCCGGGGTGCTTGCGATGTCGGGAGCCGCCCCGGCCGAGCAGGGCGACCCGGCGCTGGTGAAACTGGTCGCCGTTCGCGAGGGGCTCCGAAGCCGGCTCGCCGACAAGCTCAAGGTCGACGCGGCTGACGGGCGCGCCGGAGACTACCACCTGACGCTGGAGGAGGGGGCGGACCACGAGCGGCTGAACGTCATCCTCCGCCGCCGCGGCGACGCCTGGGCCGAGGGGTACGGCGTGGTCCCCTGGTGGCGGCAGGAGACGCAGAAGGAGAAGTTCTCCTTCCTCCACCGCAGCGGCGTCCAGAGCACCACGCGGGACAAGTTCGCCTGGGAGATCGACCCTGCCGGGCTGAAGCTCGCCGAGGGGCGGCTGAGCGGGACCGCCGAGGCGACCTTTGCCCTCGACCGCACCCGCGAGCAGCGCATGCCGACCGGCGGGCGGTACCTGATGACCACCGACGGGCGATGGTCGCTGGTGGACCGCTGGCGGATCACCGGTCACAAGCGGACGCGTCGCCAGCGCTACACCCTCGACGCCCGCCTGCTCGAGGGCGTCCGGGACGTCACGCTCCGCCTCCACGACGGGATCGACGGGAAGACCGTCACCGTCCAGCTCCGCCTCCCGGCGAGCGAGGCCGACACGCCGGTCGTCCTCGCCCCGCACTGGAACGCGAGCGTCCACCAGGTGATCGGGCGCGAGTTGACCTTCGCCGACGGGAAGCTCAGCGGACGGCTGACGGTCCGCTTCGTCCCCGATCCGTGGTATCCCAGGAAGGCCCACCACGTGCGCTACACGCTGGATGCCGCGCGGACGCCGGCGGGGTTGAGCGGGACGTTCAAGGCGGAGGTCGTGGGGACCGAAGACATCCGCGTCGCCGGGCAGAGCAAGGGACGCCGAAAGCGGAAGGGGCCCGGGACATGGGAAGGCGCGATCGGCGGGCGGGCTTTGGCGGCGGTCGAGGGCCGATACGCCGCCGAGGGCGAGCTGGGCAGTTCCGTCGGGCGCGTCCACGGCGGGTTTATTCCCCTCGGGCGGTTCCTGGAGCAGCTCGAGGCGATGAAGAAGCTTCCGGCCAAGGCCGAGCCCACGCGACTCTACAACGACATCCGCGCCCTGAAGATGGCGCTGGACCACTACCCCCACGCCCTCTCGGACGCCCTGGCCGCCACGCGCCGGCCGGCGCCGCGCTGGACGGAGGACGCCGAGGACCGCGAGGCCGCCTACGCCCGCAAGCTGGCGGCGCTGGCCGTGGCGGCGGGCGGGGCGCGCGAGGTCCCGCCGTTCGTTGTCGGCACGGCCGGGCCCGGCGACGCGACGTTCGGTCCCTGGTACGGGTCCGAGCCGCTGGGGAAGGGCGAGGACGGCGTCGCCGTCATGCCCCCGACCGTTCCGCCGGGCAAGCAGCAGTGGCTCCATCCGCCGACCTGGCGGGTGCTCGGGCCCTTCCCGCAGGTCCACGTCCGCCGTTACGAGACGCCCGGGCTTCCGGACCTCGTCCCGGTCGAGGGGGCGGGCTACGCGCCCGACGCCGAGGCGCTGGGACGCGACTTCGAGACGCCCGAGGACGGGCTGATCCGCTGGGAGACGACGCCCGCCCACGCCGACGGGACGCTCCTGCCGCCCCCGTGGTCCTGGCGGCGCGGCAAGCGGACCGACGAGCCGGGACGGGCGGATACCGTCTGGTACGCCGCGAGCGAGATTCGCTCGGAACGGAATCGCGCGGTCTGGCTGGCGATTCGCACGAAAAACCACGGGGCCCTGTGGGTCAACGACCGGCTCGTCTGGGTGGACCGCGAGCGGGAGTACGGGCGCCACCGGCTCGGCCGGGCCGTGCTGCGGGTGAATCTGGTCAAGGGCGTCAACCGTCTGCTCGTCCGCTGCCGCGACGACCGCGGCGGGTCGGCGGTGCGGGTGAACCTCTGTCGAAACGCCGGCCCGGCGTCGGAGGCGCCCGCGGCCCGCAAGCCGCGCGAGGTCCGCAGCGGCGAGCGGTGGAATCCGGACGCGAGCCCTCCGCTGGCGTGGGACCTGGAGGAGGGCGTCAACGTCGCGTGGAGCTCGGCCGAGGGCGCGGGCGGCTCGACGCCGCTGGTGCTGCCTGAGCGGGTGCTGGTGAACACGCGCGATCACGAGTTGGTCTGCTTCGACCGCGACACCGGGCGGCGGCTCTGGTCGGCAGCGCTGGACATGTGGGCGCTGATCGGCGAGGAGGCGAAGAAGGCGTACGAGGCGGCGAGCGACGACAAGCAGCGACGCCGTGTGCTCAAGGAGCATCTCGGCTTCGCGCCGATCTGGAGCGAGTCGAGCCCCGTCAGCGACGGGACGCGGGTGTTCGTGCATTACGGCAGCGGGCTGCTGGCGTGTTACGACCTCGACGGAACGCGGGTCTGGCGGCTCCGCACGCACATGCACAAGGTGTCGCTGAAGATCGTCGCCGGTCGGCTGATCGTCAGCGGCGCGGCCGTCGAGCCCTGGGCCGAGGCGTTCGACGCCGACCCGGAGGGGCTCACCGGGAAGCCCCGTTCGCCCGGCGGGCACTTCTACGCCGGGCACAGCGCCCTGATGAAGCGCAGGAAAAAGGACGCCTCCCGCCACGGCGTGATGGCGCTGGACCCGAAGACCGGCAAGCCCGACTGGGCTCGCTCGGCCCGCGGGGCGTACGCCGGGGAGCCCCTCACGCTCGCGCCCGGCGGGGGGAGGGCGGTGCTGGTCACCCGCGGCGGGGAGGTGCTCGACGCCGCCGACGGCAAGCGCCTGCTGGACATCGCCCCGGCGCTGGGCGAGTGGGACTGGTTCGCCATGACCGCCGCGGGCGACACGCTCTACTCGGCGTGGGAAGGCGGGCGGGCGGCGGCGCGGCTGATGACCGACGCGAAGGGGCAGCTTGGCGTCCGCCCGCTGTGGCGCGGGCGGCGGTTGCACGCCTACATCGCCGGCGGGCCGAACCCGTGCGTCTTCGCCGGCGGGCGGCTGTTCGTCTGGCGGCGCGTGCCCGAGCACGCCAAGCACTGCCCGGCGTACGTGCTCCAGGCCGACTGGTACCACGCCGACACCGGGCGCCATGACGGGTGGATCAAGCGCGTGATGATGCACACGAACCGCACGGCCGAGCCCGTGGTCGCCCGGGACTACCTCTTCTGCCCCGACCGCCGCGGCGGCCCCCACAGCGGCGGCGAGCCGCCCGAGCGGCAGATCGCGGTCGTGGACATCAGCGGCGACCCGACCGTGGTCGCCCGGAACCCCGCGCCGAATCTCTCCGCCCGCCCCGTCTTCGACGGCGAGGCGCTGTTCCTCCGCACCGGGGACGCCCTGTACTGCGTGAAGGTGACCGACGACGCCGGCCGGGCCTACCAGGCCGAGCAATACGCCCGGGCGGTGCTCGGGGGCATCTACCCGAAGCCGGCGGATGCGGACGGCGGCGAGGGCATCGCCCCGGCCGTCTCACGGGCCCCGCGGGACTGCCCGGTCATCCGCTTCTCTGATGGCGCGTCGATCGCCGACTGGCTCGCGGCCGGACCGTTCGGGCCGCACGAGGCGACGCAGGCGCCCGCCGAACTCGGAACCGGGGAGGCGGTCCCTACACGCGGGACGGTCGTCCGGGTCGGGGACGTCGAACGCAAGCTCCGCCCGCTCCCGCGCGAGCTGGTCACCGTGACCACGTCCTTCCACAATGACGGCCGCATGGACGACTGGCAACTGCGGACCACGCGACACCGCATCGACGTCCGCCCGCTGGCCGGGGACCGCGAGGACGCGGTGGTTTACCTCTTCGCGCTGCTGGACAACGCACGCGAGCGCCTGGTCGCCTCGACCATGACCGCGCCGGGCATGACCGCCTGGATCGGCGGGCGGAAGGTCGCCACCGGCGAGCCGGTGCGCCTCGAGCCCGGGCTGCACCCGTTGCTGGTCCGCGTCCAGGTGGACGAATTCCGCCCGAAGACCCCGCAGCAGCCCGTGGACCTCCCCGCGGCCGTCAAGGCCGGCGCGGCCAAACGCCTCGCCTGGCCGGAGACGTGGACCGTCGTCGGCCCGGTGCCCAACTCGGCCGGGGTGCTGACGCGCAAGCAACGGGCCAGGACGCCCCGCGCCGTGCAGGTCGGCGAGAAGCGCTTCACCGCCCGTGAACTGCCGATGATCGGCGCCTCGCTGGATTTCTCCGCCCTGGCGGGCCTGAAGCCGGATGAGAAACCGAGCGTCGGCGAGAAGGTCCGCACGAACGTCCGCGTGCCCCAGGGAGCGGCCGCCTACGCCTTCGCGGAGGTCGACGCCCCGGACGACGGGACGCTGCTGATCAACGCCTCGGCCGACTGGTTCATGGCGTGGTACGTCGACGGCGAGCTGGTCTACAGTACCCTCGGCGGCGGAAACGGGCGCAACCCGCTCGACCTCAAGTCTCACACGCTGTCGGTCCCCGTGAGCAAGGGCAGGCATACCGTCGCGGCGATGGTCAAGCCGGGCTCGAAGGGCTGGTCGCTGACCTCCTACGCCGCCTGGGCGGATGCGGACTCGGCCGGGAGACTGCACGAGAAGTTCCCCGCCTCCGGCGGCGTCCGTCAAAGGGCTCCCGAGTTCCGCGCGTCGCCGAGCCTGCGCGAGATGGACCTCCCCGAGGGAATCCGCGCGGTGTGGGTCAAGCAGGTCCGCGACAACCGCCGACGCCTCGAACGGATCATCCGCGAACGCCCGGACAGCGAGGCGGCCAAGACCGCCCGGGGCTACCTCGAAGCCGCCGACGGGTCGTGATCCGGCCGATCGCGCGTCGGCGGAAGTACGGCGTCGAGCGGGGTTTCATCGCTCGGCCGGGTAGATCGTCGGTTCCCGCTCGCCCGCCCGGTCCGCAGACCGGCTGGGGGGTAAACGCGCGTTCGAAGCGCACCCCCTCGCCCGCGAGCCGGTCGAGATCCGGGCTCACCGGGAGCTTCTGACCGTAGCAGCCGAGCGTGTCGGCCCGCTGCTGATCGGAGAAGATGAAGACGATATTGGGGCGGTTGTCGGAGGTCATGGGAATCACCGATCACCGGGGGGGCGAGTGCCAGGCGGAAACCCGTCGGACGCCGCCGGTCGTGGGGGGTGCGCAGCGCGGCGGCTGGAGCTTCCGTGCTTCGGGGCTCACTGCTCGGGCGCCTCGCCGGCCGCCCGGGCCCGAAGCTGATCCATCTTCGAGTGGACCTCCTGGGCCATGCGGGAGTTGGGGAACTCGCGGATGATCTCCTCGCCGGTCTCGACGGCGCGTTGCCATTCCTCGTCGGTGACGTGGATGGCGAACTGGACGCCGAGGTTGTGCTGCTTGGCCTTGAAGATGCCGCGGGCGGACTCCTCCAGCGCCGCGGCCTCCTGGGGCGTCAGGTAGAGGTCCAGCTTCTTGAGCAGCTCGATGGAGCGGTCCACGTCGTTGACCCGCACCGCCTCGCCGTAGGCCTGGAGCAGTTCGCGCTTGTGCTGCTGGCGGGCGTTGGCGATCCGCTCGGGCAGCGCGGCGATCTTCTCGTTGTCGGGGAACAGCCGGAGGATGCGATGGGTCTCCCGCAGGGCGCGGGCCCAGTCGTGGCGGGCGATGATCTGCTCGATCCGCGCCACGGCCGCGTCGACCTTCTCCTCCAGCGACGCCTGCTTGTTCTGCTCGAATTCCTCGCGGAGGCGGGCGGCTTCGTCGGCGTAGCCGAGCTGCTTTTCCAGGCTCTCGATCAGCGCCTCGGCGGTGGCGTAATCCTGGCGGAGAATGTCGCCGTGGATCACCTCGCGGAAGGCCTCGATCTCCCGTTCGCGGAAGAGGAAACGCTTCGCTTGGTCGGTCAGGCTGACCAGGTCGGTCAGGCGGTGGGTGGCTTCGGTGCTGCTGGCGGCGAGCGACTCGAGCCGATCGACCCGGGCGGCGATCGAGGCGGCGTTGCCGGCAAGCGCCACGATGGTTCGCACCACCGCGTAAGCGACGATGCTCCAGGTGACCAGCACCCCCTCCAGCGCCACCAGGGCGATCAGCCCCGCGGCGGCGGCCAGTCCGTCGGTCAGCAGGACGTCCACCATCGCGGCGACCGTAGCGATAATCGCCACCCCGACGATCACCAGCGAGGCGACCATCGCATCCCGCGCGACTCGGACCACCCAGTTCGTGGAAGAAGAGGCTTCGGCCATCGATGCTCCTTCGCAGTTGTGCCCGGGGGCTTCTCTCGCGTTTAAATCTAGGCGGGGGTCCGCCGGTTGTCAAACGCTTGCCGGTCGCGCGACGGCGCGCGTCGCCTGCACGCGGATTGAGTCTCTCCGTCGTCCCGGGTACAACGGGACCGGAAGGAGAGTTCATGCATCAGTCCATCGAGTGCCTCAAGCAGCGATTCGGATGCAAGCAGTTCTGCTTCGAGCCCGGGAACGGCGGGCTCACGCGGATCGGCGTGTTCACTGAGGCGGCGAAGGCGGAGATCTACACCCACGGCGCCCACGTGACGCACTTCCAGCCGTCCGGGGAGCAACCGGTGCTGTGGATGAGCAGGGAATCCCGGTTCGCCCCCGGGGTCCCGCTCCGCGGCGGGGCGCCGGTCTGCTGGCCGTGGTTCGGCCCGCACGAAACCGACGCCAACGCCCCGATGCACGGGTTCGCCCGCCTGCTGGACTGGGAACTCGCCGACGCGCAGGCTCGCGGCGACGGCGCGGTCGTCACGCTCCGCCTGGGCAACGACGACCGCACCGACGCCTACGCCGGGCAGTGGGGCGGGCGGTTCGAGCTGCGCCACCGGATCGAGATCGGCCGGTCGCTGCGGATGACGCTGGAGACCACAAACCGCGGGGAGGAGCCCTTCGAGATCACCGAGGCGCTGCACGCGTACTTCGCTGTCGCCGACGTGCGGAACGTCACCGTCCGCGGGTTGGAGGGCGCCGAGTTCATCGACAAGACCGACAACTTCCGCCGCAAGAGGCAGGACGGGCCGGTCACCATCGCCGCCGAGACCGACCCGGTCTACGTGGACACCCCCGTCAACGTCGAACTCGAGGATCCCGGACTCTCGCGGACGATCCGCGTGACCAAGAAAGGCTCCAACAGCACCGTCGTCTGGAACCCCTGGATCGCCAAGGCCAAGCGAATGGAGGATTTCGGGGACGACGAATGGCCGGAGATGATCTGCATCGAACCCGCCAACATCGGCGAGAACCGCCTCACCGTCGCCCCCGGGGATACCCACGTGATGATGGCGGAAATGAGCGTTGCCGGTTGAGCAGTCAGGCGGGCAGCCCGTCAGTTGGTTGATTGGTTAACTGGTAACGGCGACGGCGAAACGATCAGACACCCGCTGCCGCGGTTGCCGCTGCTGCTGCTGCGGTCGCTGCTGTTACCAATTAACCAATCAACCAGTTAACCAACCGACCAACCGCCTCTGCCGGCGGCGCGAAGGAAACCCAATGCCCTCCGACCCTACCAACATCCTGTTCCTTTTCACCGACGACCAGCGATTTGACGCCGTCGCTGCGCTGGGCGACCCGGCCGTGCGGACGCCGAACCTCGACCGGCTCGTCCGGCGGGGCACGGCGATGACCCACTGCTTCATCCAGGGCAGCACCGTCCCGGCCGTGTGCATCTGCTCGCGGGCGACGCTCATCCAGGGGCGCTCGCTCTACCGCAGCCCGCAGCAGCCCCCGGCCAACCACGCCCTCTGGCCGGAAGCGTTTCGCAGCGCCGGGTACCGCACCTTCGGGACCGGGAAGTGGCACAATGGACCCGCCGCCTACGCCCGCTGCTTCGACGAAGGGCAGAGCATCTTCTTCGGGGGGATGAGCAACCATCTCCAGGTGCCCATCCACGACTTCGACCCCTCCGGCGAGTACCCGAAATCCCAGCGGCATATCGCCAGGAAGTTCTCCTCCGAGCTGTTCTCCGATGCGGCCGTGGATTTCCTCCGCCGCCAGCGGAACAAGCGCAAGCCCTTTTTCGCCTTCATCAGCTACACCGCCCCGCATGATCCGCGCATGGCGCCGGAGACCTACGAGGACATCTACCGCCCGCACGATGAGCGGGTCCCCGTGCCGCGCAACTACCTCCCGGAGCACCCCTTCGACAACGGCGAGCTGAGCATTCGCGACGAGCGCCTCGCGCCGTTCCCGCGGACGGTGCCCGAGGTGCGGAAGCACATCGCCGGGTATTACGCGATGGTTACGCATCTCGATGAGCAGATCGGGCGGGTGCTCGACGCCCTGGACCAGTCCGGCCGGGCGGATGAGACGCTCATCGTCTTCGCGGGGGACAACGGTCTGGCCGTCGGGCAGCACGGGCTGCTGGGCAAGCAGAACATGTACGATCACTCGGTCCGCGTCCCGCTGGTGTTTGCGGGGGCGGGAATCGAGCGCGGAAAGACGATCGACGCGCCGGTGTACCTCCACGAACTGTTCGCCACCACCTGCGAGCTGTCCGGGGTGGGCGTTCCGGACAGCGTGGAGACCGCGAGCTTCGCGCCGCTGCTGCGCGGCGACGACGACCGCGCCCGCCAGACCGTCTACGCCGGGTATCGCGATGGTCAGCGGATGGTCCGGGACCGTCGGTGGAAGTACATCCACTACCCGGAAATCGACCGGGTGCAGCTTTTCGACGTGGTCAACGACTCCTGGGAGACCGCCGATCTCTCCGGCCGACGTCGCTTTGCCGGCGTCCTGCGCCGCCTCGAAGGCGAACTGAAACGCCGCATGACCGACACCGGATACCGCCCCGCCCTGGCCGATCCGAAGCGGCACTGAGCCGGCGAATGGCGGCCCGGGACATCGGGCCCGGCGCGCACCGTTCCGGTCGCGAGTCGCTGACGGCGGCTCGCCTGCGGCTTGACCGACGCGGCGCTGCGATCGCGGCTTTTCAGAGTCCGAGGTCGGGCATGTCGGGGAGTTTCGGGCCGGCCTTCTTCTTCGGGTCGCGCGGGGGCTTGGGCTTCTTCGGACGGGCGGTCTTGCTGCCGCGTTCGATCGCGTGCGGGCGGTTCTTCACGGCCGCCGATCGCCGCAGATCGTAGCAGGCCAGGCGGTTGCGGAGGCGGAAGAAGATGCGCCCCTCGGTCATCGGCGGGTAGATCGGCGTCGTGTATGCCCCGGAGAGGCGCAGGTTCCAGACCTTCAGCACCTCCAGCTTCCCCGGGTTCGCGCGGATGAAGCCCACGATCGGCTTCGAGTGCGACTGGTCCGGGCTCACCAGCAGCCGCTCGCCGGTGACGATGTTGAACCCGTTGCCCGCCGAGGCGGCGACGGAGCCGACCACCTCGCCGGTGTCCATCTTCACGCAGACCGTCGGGCCCTTCCGGACGGGGATGTAGGCGTAGCCGTCGCGGATCGCCGCGACCGCGGAGTTCATCCACGGGTTTTCGAGCGTCCAGAGCTTCTCGGCGCCGGAGGGGCTGAGCTTCCAGCAGGCGATCTGCCCCTCGCGCGTCGCGGCGATGACGCGGTCGGACCATACCGGCAGAGGCAGCAGCCCGGCCGAGGCGTCGTCGATCCGCCAGAGGACCTTCCCGTCGGCGGGGTCCACGCAGGCGACCCCGTCGCGGTCGCCGGCGAGGAGGTACGCCTTCCCGCCGTGAACCCATCGCCCGGCGGAGCTGCCGATGCCCGGGCGATGCCAGCGCCGCCGGCCGGTGGCGCGGTCGAAGCCGATCAGCCCGTTTTGCAGTTCGTAGCGGTAGTGCTCGTCGCCGCCCTTGGTGCGGACGTGATCGCAGACCACCACGCTCGGTCCGACGACGACGGCCCGGGTGGAGAAGTCGCTCCGGGAGCCGTAGTGGCCGCCGCTGCGGGTGATCTGCTCTCGCTGGAACGCCAGCAGTCGATGCCGCCGCCCGAGGTCGTTGACCCACATCGTCCGTCCCGAGGCGGTGTCCACGGCGCGGACGATTCCCAGCGTGCCGACCGCGAAGAGGCGCCCCTCCGCCGCGGCCGGGGTCTGTTCCGGCCCGGACTTGTTGAAGCCCGACCAACTCATCCCCTCGCCCCGGTAAACGCGCCGCCAGCGGGTCCGCCCGGTCGTCGCGTCGAAGCAGTGGATCACGTCGTCGGCCTCGATGAGGTTCAGGCGGTAGCGGTCCTTTTCGTCGGGGTTCTCGGCCGCGAACTTCCCGGCGCCCCAGGCGTAGTGCTTGCCGCTGGGCTCGTAGTAGCTCATCAGGACCGACGGGGTCCCCTCGGTGGTGTAGACCGGCGACGCCCACCCGCCCGAGAGCGTCTCGTTCGGGCCCATTGGGCGGACCTTCCCGCGGGTGTCGGGTCCCCGGCCGGTGGGGATCAGGTCCTCCGAGACCCAGCCCAGCTTCGCCTCTTCCGGGTTCTCCACCAGCGCGGGCGCGTCGGTTGCACCGCAGTCGTTAGGGCCCAGGAACCACGGCCAGGGGGTCTTCGGGGCCTCGATGCCGACGGGAGCGTCGGCGGGCTCGGCGGTTCCGGAGAACTCGACCGCTTCGTCGTCTTCGCTCTTCCGCGTGCCCTTGTAGGTCCAGGCGTCGCCGGATTTCTCGACGGTGATCCGGACATCCAGCACGCCGGCTTTCGGCGCGGGGACCGCCAGGTGCAGCTCCGCCCGGCGGGCGACCCTCGAGGCCGGGTCGTCGGCGACCGGGTCGAGCAGGACGCGGTGGACGCGGTTGGAAATCGTCGGCGTGCGGGCCCAGGCGTTGTCGAGCCGCCGGCGGTCGCCGTCCGTGCGGTAGGAAAGGTGCAGGTGCAGCGGCGGGGTCTGCTTACCGGCGCCGAGGGCGTCGGGCAGGGTGAGGACCACCGGCTCGGGGTAGTTCACCTTCGCCGACGGTTCGACCCGCACCGGCTCCAGTCTCTCCGCCTCGCGCCTGAGCCACCCGCCCGGGACCAGCAGCGGCATGGACGGATCCAGTTCGAACCGGTTCACGTGCCGCGTGCCGTCCTTCAGCGGCACGATCACGTGCGGACCCGCCTCGGCGACCTTCGCGTCCGCGGCGGCGATGTACCACCCCTCGGCGTTGAAGCCGGGGTTGATCTCCGCCAGGACGCGGTAGACCCGCTCGCGAAGGGAAGCCTGGCGCTTCGCGAACCCGTCGATGTGCTTGCCGAGCGCCTTGGTGAGGTCCGCGGGCGTTTCGACCTGTTCGATCGGCGCCTTTGCCGGGATGTCCGCGAAACGCTTCACCTGCCGCTCGGGCGCGTAGGCGAGGCGCTCTTCGATGATTCGCTTCGCGTGGATGCGCCGCCATGCGTCCAGCCAGGGCTCGGGCTGAGGGAGTTCGGCCATCGCGGCCGAAACGTTGCGGCAGCGGTTGAAGACGTTCACGCCGATGTTGGCGTACTTCTCGTTGACCGCCCGGCGTCCGGGCGCGGGCGAGCGGGCCCAGTGCGAGTAGAACCACACCAGCGACGCACACGCCGGCTCGTCGGCGTCGAAGGCGGGGTAGAGCGATTTGAGATGCGCCGCGACGTCCGGGGCGATTTCCTGCGGGTTCTGCCCGTCGGACTTGAACTGCATCTCGCCGGTGAAGGGCTTGAGTCGCAGCGCTCGCGTGTCGTCGCCCGCGGCGGCGCCGGCGAGGAGGGCGAGCGCGAGCAGGGCGGTCAGAGCGTGGCGCAGCGTCATGAGGTGTCTCCCTTGCCAGATCGCACGATTCCGGATATTCAACCCCCGCCAAGACGAAGGCGACCGCCGACACCGGAACCTCGCCGGCGCCAGGCTGCCTTTCGATTCGCAATTCCCGGCAAGCTCGGCGTTCGGCGGGCAGGCGAATCGCTCGCCCTGCCCTTCCCGCCTGCTCCGGGAGGCTGCTCCGCAGGGCGTCGCCGTCGGGCACGGATTCGGCGTCGGGGGCGACGGCCGGCGTGTTGAGGATCGGATGATCGGGGCGGAAAGGCGGGATCATGGGGGGCCTTGGGAGTTTCTTCGCAGGGGCGGCTCAGTCCACCAGCTCGTAGGCGGCGTCGAGACGGCGGCGGACCACGGTCGGGTCCAGGCTCGCACGGGCGCGGGCGAAGGCGGCGTCCCCCAGCTTCTGCGCGGTTGCGGGGTCTTCCATCAGCTCCAGCGTCGCGGCCGCGGCGGCGCGGGGGTCGTCTGGCGGGACGAGGCGCCCGTCGGTCCCGTCGTCGATCACTTCGCCGACCCCGTCCAGCGCCGTGGCGATTACCGGTCGGGGGGCGCCCAGGTCCCCGGCGAGCCCGGTCAGGAGCATGCGTCGGGGCGGCAGGTGCAAAACGATATCCGCCGCGGCGAAGCAGTCGGCGGCGTCGAAACGATCCACCGTGAGGTGCAACTCTCCCGGGCGCCCCGCGCGGGCGGCGAAGAACTCCACCCGCTCGCGGGCCGGTCCGCCGCCGGGCAGCAGCAGGGCGACGGTCGGGTGCATCTCGCGGAGGACGGCGTGGATCCAGATGGCTGCGCGGTGCCCGGAGTCCAGGCGCATCTGCTCGGTGCACAGCAGCAGGGGGGTCCCCTCGGGCAGGGCGAGCGCGTCGCGAAGGCGCCGCCGGCGCGATTCGTCGGGTTCGCAGAACGCGGTCGCGACGCCGATCACGTGTACGCCTTCGGGCGGCGCGCCGGCGTCGAGCAGCCGCTGCCGGGCCGCCCGCGAGGCGACGGTCACGCCGGTAAGCTCCCCGCGGAACCCCCGGACGATCCCCGCCAGGTCCTCGGGCCCGGGAAGCGGGTCGAGGTGCAGCACCAGCCCGGCCGCCCAGCGGCGCGACAGCGCCCGCGCCGCCGGAAAGGCCCCGAGGGACCACGCATGGACGCGTCGCTTGCGCGAACCCAGCCCCGGCGGGGGCGCCGAGGGCAGCAGCAGCCGCAGCGCCAGGCGGGGGACCGCTCGGACGTCGAGCTCGCAGGGCTCCGGCGGCGGACCGGGGGAGATCACCCGCTCGTCGGGCGTTCGCAGCAGCGCCAGTTGGCGCAACACGGCCGCGGGGGTCTTGGCGTCCACCATGTGCAGGACGTTGGGCATCGCGGGCAAATCTTAGGGCCCCGGGGCGGGACGGGCAAGCGGGGCTTACCGGCGCCGGACCTTGCGGGCCAGGACGGTCAGCACGAACCGGCCCTCGATGTAGAAGGGCTGGTTGGACAGCTTGCCGAGCAGGTATCGCCCGGCCGTGCGGAGCAGGGACGGGCTCGACGCTTCCCCTACGCGGGTCAGCCAGGGCTGGAGAGACTCCCAGGCGTTCTCCACATAGAGCCCCCGCCCGGCCAGCAGCTGCGCCAGCGGGGCGGCGGAGAAGTAGTTCAGGTGCTCCAAGTCCAGTCGCAGCCCCACCCAGGAGGGACCGAGGCGGGCGAATTCGCCGCCGTTGGGCATCGCCAGCAGCACCCGCCCGTCGGGGACCAGCGCCGCGGCGACCTCGTCCAGCCAGGCGCCCGGGTCGGCGAGGTGCTCAATCAACTGGAAGGCGCAGAGCACGTCGCACGGCTGCGACGGGTCGATCCGCCGGGACGCTTCGATCCCCCGTCCGCGGAGGTGCTCCAGGGCGTCGACGTCGAGTTCCACGCCGCGAACCTCCGCCCCGCGCCGCCGCGCCAGCTCCAGGAAGCTCCCGTACGAGCAGCCCACCTCGCAGACCCGCCGCCCGCGCAGCCCGCCGGAATGCTCCAGGATCATCACGTGCGGGTTCGCCCAGCCCAGCCGCTGCGTCGGCCACCAGGAACGTTTCGTCGGAGCGAGGTTTTTGTACTCGTCGTACCGCCGGTAGAACGCCTCGAGGTCGTCCGGGGCGGGAATCTCCGGGAGGTAGAGCATTCCGCAGTCGCACCGGGCGACGGCGAGCTTGTCGGGGCGGACCGCCTGGAAACCCGGCGCGTCGTCGCCGCAGACCGGGCACGTGCGGCGAATCAGGTTCGAGAGATCCCATTGCGGAACCCGCCCGGCCGCGACGCTGGACGGCAGCGGCGGGAGGTGCGCAACGTCGGGGTGTCTGGAGGGCTCTGTCATCGGGCTGGGACGGGACGCGGTCGCGCGGCGGGGCGATCGCGGGCGACCGTCAGATCACGATCGACCCGCCGTCGGCGAGCATGTCGCGAAGCCTGCCGGCGTCCACTTCGGCGGCGGGGCGGTTCTCCCGGGCGATCTGCACGGCCGCGACGCCCGCCGCCTCGCCGGTCTGGTTGCAGTTGATCATTACGCGGACGCCGCCGAAAGCGCCGACGTCGGCGTCGAGGCACCGCCCGGCGACCAGCACGTTCGCCGGGCCCTCGGCGGGGACCAGGCTGCGGTAGGGGACCTGGTAGAAGGTCGGGTCCTCCCCGCGGGCGTCGCGCCAGCGCCCCTTGGTGACCTTGCCCTGGGCGTCGTGGACCGTCTCGGTCCCGTTGAGGTAGCGGAACGTGATCCCGCCGGCGCCCTGGTGGTGGACGTCCACGCGGTAGGTCCCGTTGGCGACGGCGTCGTCGAAGCGGACGCCCTCGAGCACCTCCTGCTCGCGCAGCGTGTGCAGGCAGCGGGCGTAGCGCCCGTCGCGCACGCCGATGCTCCCGGCGAGGGCGACGAGGGTCACCGGCAGCTCCGGGTGCTTGCGCCGGAGGATGCTGACGATCCGCCGGAGCTGGTCGCGACCTTCGATCTCGGCGGCGGTGAGGTCGTCGGCGTCGGAGCAGTTCCGCCCGTGGACGCGGGTGATGAAGCAGCTTCGCAGCTCTTCGCTCCCGGGCAGTTCCGAGTGCCACGGGAAGCCGCCGGGCACGGCGTCCGGCTCGGACGGGTCGGTGATCTCCCGCCGGAGGTTGAAGCCCGGGACCTGCGCACCAAGGCGGTTGAGCCCCTCGATGACCCCGGCCGTGGTCGGCGGCTGGAGGACCTCGCGCCGCGCGGTCGCTCCGCCGGCCTGGTGGATCAGCACCGCGTCGCCCGTGGCGTCGATGAACGCCTTGGCGCGGATCGCCCGGCGTCCGTTGCGGTCCTCGATCACGATCGCCGAGAGGGTTTCCCCGTCGCCGACGGCCGCGACGCACCGCGCCCGCAGGAAGGGGCGGACGCCCTCGTGTTCGCCGAGGAGAAGATCGAGCTGGCAGGTCAGCTCCGCCGGGTTGAGCACGAACTGCTTGCTGCTGTCCGGGACGTACTCGACGACGGCGTCACGCGGGCGGAGGCGGTCGATCACTTCCAGGCTCAGCCCGGCGATGATCTGCCGCTCGTTGGTCGTATTGAGCGTGGAATGCCAGATGCTCACCATCGCCGCCGTGGCCATGCCGCCGAACTTGTTGAGCTCCTCGACCAGCGCCACCCGCAGCCCCAGGCGGGCGGCGCGGACGGCGGCGAACAGGCCGGTGCAGGAGCCCCCGACCACGCAGAGGTCGACCTCGGCGGCGACGGGGACATCCCAGGCGGGCTCGTGAATCGTCTGTGTCATGGGCGTCCTTCCTCGGTGAGGGCGCGTCGGGGCGGGCGAGGGCGGTGGCTTCAGTGCAGAGGCCCGGACGGCCGCCCGACCCCGGGCGCTCCCGTTCGCCCGCTCGGCGGCGGTCACGATTGCCGCAGTCTCTCGACCTTTCCGAAGATCATTCGCCCGGCGCTGGTCTGGATGACGCTGGTGACCGTCAGGTCGATCGGCTTGCTAATATAGTCCCGGCCGCCTT
>CAYTQL010000012.1:0-6940 GCA_964439555.1 uncultured Planctomycetaceae bacterium
ACTCGCCGTAGCCCCCGCCGCCCTCGTCGCCGCCGAGGTTGACGTTGTAGTTCGGCGCCATCAGCGTCACGCCCCCGAGAGCCTCCTGGATCATCGAGCCCTTGAAGATCGTGTCGCCCTCGAAGGTCATCTTGTTCCTGTTCCAGTCCATCTTCTTGGGCACGCCGGTGATGATGGGCCCTTCGAAGGTGCAGTTGACGAACCGCACGGCATTCTGGTTGCTCTCGGAGGGGAAAGCGGTCTCCTCGTCCACCTCGATATAGGTGATGCCCCTGAAGGTGCAGTTGCGGAAGACCGGGTTGGCGCCCTTGGGCACGCAGATGTTCTCCAGGGCGGGTTTGCCGTCCTCGGAGCCCCAGCCGTCCCATTCATTTCCGTTCGAATCGGCCGAGGGAAGGTTCGCGGTGTCGGTCATCGCCTTGAGCGGGCTCGTGTCGAAGTCGTCCACGTCCAGCGTGGCGCCGTCCGGCTCGTTGTAGACGAGTTGCTCGGTGAGGTCGTCGCCGCCGGCGTGGGTGAGCCCGTTGTGGAAGTCCTCGTCGCCCAGCGCCGGGTCGCCGGTGAAGTCGGCTTTACTGTCGCTCGTACCGATGGTCCCGTCGATGAACCCGTCTTCGCCAAGCTGGATATTCAGCGGCTCGACCGAGTGATTGCGGACGCTGGAGTTCGTCGGATGCGGGAAGCGGGAGTAGCTGGTGCTGACCGGCCCGTGGACCCGTACGTTTCCGCGGGCGATGATCCGGCTGGTGCTGGTGATGGCGTAGTGGAGCAGTTGTTTGTTGACGCTTACGTCGAAGCGCATTCCCAGGGTCCGGGTCAGGTCGCCGGCCTTGCCGGTGGCCATCAGTTGCAACTCCGTCGGTCGGCCGTCGTCGTCGGTCTGCGTCGTGTAGATCGTGATGCTGAAGCTCTGGTCCGCCGGCGGCAGTTCTACGTCGTGGACCACGACGCGGTCGTAGTCCACCTCGTCGTCCGCCAGGAGCAGCTCGACGGTGCAGTCGGGGAACTTCGCCGCGAGGTGGTCGTACACCACCGTCAACATGTCCGGCAGTTCGGTGAGCGTCGGGCTGCTCTGGCAGTCCTTGAACGCCATGATGGCGAACTCCAGTCCGCTCTCGGCCGCGAGACGGGCATTGAGTGCGAGACACTCGTTCTCGCCCTGGGCGAGGGTGGTCGTGGTGCCCTGGAGGAGGCAGAACGAGACGGTGAACAGGACCATCAGCAGGAACATCGCCATGACGGTGGCCATGCCGCGGCGCCGCGTGGGGTGGAATCGTCGAGGAATCATTGCTCCTCCCTCCGGGTGACCAGCCAACTGGTCGTCAGGACGCCCCGATCGCGATGGAAGATCTCCACGCGCACCTGCAGCGCGTCGGTCGAGCCGGGGGGGACCGTGGAGCGCAGGTCGGTGATGTCCCGCCAGGTGAGGGTGATCGTCTCCGACCAGTCTTCCAGCCCGGCAATCTCCTCTCCCAGCCCGTTGCGGGGCGGGGAGTAGGTGATTCCCTCGCCGTCCCAGTTGTGCAGGTCGTCCAGGTCATCCACCCAGGTCTGCGGGTCCGAGCCGTCCGGTCCCGGCGGGTTGTCCTGGTCACCCGGGTCCGGGTCGGAGAAGGGCAGGCGCAGCGTCCACTCGCGGAGCTCCTGGGCGATGAGCACCGCCTGCGCCGCTTCGCGCCCGGCCGCGGTGGTCTGCGAACCGGTCCCGAACCCCACAGCGACGGCCGCCAGGCCGATGCCGAGGATTGGAACCGCCACGATCACGTCGGCAAGGGTGAATCCGCGTTGTCGGACGGGAGGGGACATCTCGACCTCCATACTGCTTGGGGGCAGACATCGCGGCGGGGCGTCGGCAACCCGCAGACTCCGCCCAAGTTGAAGCGTACGATTCAGGGCGGGCCGCGGCGCGACGCCTACTTCACCAGCGAGGACATCTTGAAGAACGGGAGGATCATGCTCATCGCGATGAAACCGACCACGACGCCCATCAACACGATCATCGCCGGCTCGATCATCGCCGTGACCGCCTTGATGGTGCTCTTGAGCTCCTTGCTGTAATACTCGCTCACGTCGCGGAGCACCTCGCCCAGCCGGCCGGACTCCTCGCCCGCCGAGACCATCTGCACCACGTTGCGGGGCAGGAGGGTCTGCTGTTCCAGCGGGCTGGCGATCTTCTGCCCTTGCTGGACGGAGCGGTGCACGCGCCGCCAGAGATCGCGGTACAGTGCGTTGCCCGAGACGTCCGCGGTGATCGAGAGCGTCTCGAGCATGGGCACGCCGGCGTGGACCAGCTCGCCCATCGTGTGCAGCCCGCGGGAGATGTACAGCGCGCGGAACATCTTCTTGAAGACCGGGAGCTTGAGCTTCAGCGTGTCCCAGATGCGTTTCCCGCGCGGCGTGTGGATGGCGTACCAGAAGGCGCCGATGCCCGCGATGGTCCCGGCGATGGGGATGTACCACTGGTGGCGGAGGAAATCGCTCAGGGAGATCACCATCACCGTCGGGGTGGGCAGGAGGTCCTCCTTGCCCTCGAACATGACGGTGAAGCGCGGCAGCACGAAGGTCAGCAGGAAGATGGTGGCCACCACCGCCATGAAGGCGATGATGCAGGGGTAGATCATCGCCCCGCGGATCATGCTGCGGGTTTCGAGCTGCTGGGCGAGGTAGTCGCAGACGCGCTCGAGCATCTCCCCGAAGTTGCCCGAGAGCTCCGAGGCCTTGACCATGTTCACGTACAGCGGGCTGAAGACCTTCGGGTGCTTGGCCAGGGCGGCGGAGAAGGGCTCGCCCGATTCCACGTCGAGCTTCACCTGGCGGAGGATCTTCTTGAACTTCTGGTTGGGCGCCTGCTCGGCGATGCTTGCCACGGCCGTGCGGATGTTGATGCCCGCCTTGATCATCACCGCCAGTTGCTTGGTGAATCCGTAGACGTCCTTGATTCCGGGCCCGAACTCCACCTTGAACGTGCGGAGTTTCTCGAGGGTCGCCGCGGCGCCCTCGATGGGCTCGATGCTCATCAGGTATCCGCCCTGGGCGCGGAGAATGCCGGAAGCGTCGGCGACGCTGGGAGCCTCGATGACTCCGGAATCGACCTTCCCCCCGGGGTCTTTCAACTGGTACTTGTACGTGTTCATGTTGCTCGCCTCCAGGGGGTGTGGGTCCGTCTCAGGCGCACAGGGCCTGTCGCATCGAACTGGGGCTTACCGCCCGGCTGAGCCCCTGCTGACGGGTGATCTGCCCGTTGAGCACGAGACGCTTGATGCAGTCGTCCAGCGTGCACATGCCCAAGGCCCGGCTGGTGGAGATGATGTTGGGAATCTCGTGGATGCGGGCTTCGCGGACGCAGGCCCGCACGGCCGGGGTGCAGAGCATCACCTCGCAGGCGGGGACCATCCCCGGGCGGTCGGCCCGCTTGAAGAGCACCTGGGAGATCACCGCCTGGAGCGTGTTCGAAAGCATCGAGCGGATCTGGTTCTGCTGCTCGCCGGGGTAGATGTCGATGATCCGCTCGATCGTCTGGGCGGCGTCCTGGGTGTGCAGCGTGCTGAGCACGAGGTGCCCGGTCTCGGCGGCGGTGATGGCCGCGGAGGTGGTCTCCAGATCGCGCATCTCGCCGACGAGGATGATGTCCGGGTCCTGCCGCAGCACGTGCTTGAGCCCGCTGGCGAAACTCGGGGCGTCCGAGCCGACCTCCCGCTGCTCCACGACGCACTGTTTCGAGCGGATCAGGTACTCCACCGGGTCCTCGAGGGTGATCACGTGATGGTGGTACCGCTCGTTCATCGCCTCGATCATCGAGGCGAGCGTGGTGGACTTGCCCGACCCGGTCACGCCGGTGACCAGCACCAGCCCGCGGGGCAGGTCCACGAGGTTCTGGACCACCTGGGGCAGGTTCAGCTCGTCGAGGGGCGGAACGGACTCCGAGATCGTCCGGAAGGCGATGGCGATGCAGTTCCGCTGGTAGTGGGCGTTCACGCGGAACCGCCCGACCTCCTCGATCTGGATCGAGAAGTCCACGTCGCGGACCTCCAGGAACTGCTCGAAGCGCTTGGGCCCGATCATCTCGCGCACGAACTTCTCGGTCATCTCCTCGGTGACCGGATCGTGCTCCTCGGCCTCGCGCAACTCGGTGTGGATGCGGAACAGGGGGCGCAGCCCGGGGACCAGGTGCAGGTCGCTGGCGGGCCCTTCGAGCGTCTGGATCAGGAATTCCTTCAGGTACATCCGTATTCCTCCGGCGTCAACTCTCGGTGACGCGCATGATTTCCTCGACGGTGGTCAGCCCGGCCGCGACCTTGTCCAGCCCGTCCGACTGGAGGTCCACCATGCCCGCGGCGCCGGCGGCGTCGCGCAGTTCGTTCAGCGAGGGCGAGCTCCCGATGATGCGGCGCAGGTCCTCGTTGATCATCAGCAGTTCGTAGATGCCGACCCGGCCCTTGTAGCCGGTCTGCCGGCAGCGGTCGCACCCGGCGCCCTGGTAGAGTTTGGCGTCCTCGATTCCGTGCTTGGCGAGGTACGTCTTGACCCGGTCGGGCAGGTGTTCGACGGGGCGTTTGCAGTTCGTGCAGATGCGCCGGACCAGGCGCTGGGCGAGCACGGCGTTGACCGCGGCGCTGATCAGGAACGGCTCGACGCCGATGTTCACCAGGCGGGTAATGCTCGACGGGGCGTCGTTGGTGTGCAGCGTGCTGAGCACGAGGTGCCCGGTCAGCGACGCCTGGATGGCGATGCGGGCGGTCTCGGCGTCGCGGATCTCGCCGAGCATGATCACGTCCGGGTCCTGTCGCAGCAGGGACCGCAGCGCCGCCGAGAAGCTCATCCCGATGCCCTCGTGCACGTGGACCTGGTTGACGAAGTCCAGCTCGTACTCGACCGGGTCCTCGACGGTGGAGATGTTCAACTTGTCCCCGTCCATCACCTGGAGGGCGGAATACAGCGTGGTGGACTTGCCCGAGCCCGTCGGTCCGGTGACCAGGACGATTCCGTAGGGCTGGAGGATGGCGTCGCGGAAGGCGCCGAGCGTCTGGGCGTTCATGCCCAGGTTCTCCAGCCCGACCATGATCGAGCGGTTGTCCAGGATTCGGATCACGCACTTCTCGCCGTGGACGACCGGGAGCGTGGAGACGCGAAGGTCCACCGTCCGCCCGTGGACCGTTGCCCGGATGCGCCCGTCCTGGGGCAGCCGCCGCTCGGCGATGTCCAGGTTCGCCATGATCTTCAAGCGCGAGATGATCGCCGCATGCATCTGGATCGGCGGGGCCTGCTGCTCGAAGAGCACCCCGTCGATACGGCAGCGGACGCGGAGCCGCCGCTCGCCGGGTTCGATGTGGATGTCGCTGGCGCCTTCCTTCACCGCGTTGGAGATCAGGTAGTTGACGTACCGGATGACCGGGCTCTCGCCGGCGATCTTCTCCAAATCGGTGATGTCCTCGGTGTCCTTCTCGACGACCTCGACGGCGTCCTCGGCGATGTCGGCGATGATCTCGTCCACCTGCTGGCCCGGTCCGACCGAGAGCTCCTCGACCGCCTGAAGGATGTCCTCCGGCGGGGTGACCACCAGGCGGAGACTCTTGCGGAGGCGCCGCTTGACGTCGTCGATCAGGAAGATATCCGCCGGGTCGGAGATCCCCACGATGATCGTGTCGTCCTTCCGGCAGATGGGAATCACCAGCTTGCTCTTGATGAACTCCGCCGGGAGCAACTCGAAAAGGTCGGGGTCCACGTCCGAGGCGCTGAGGGTCAGGAAGGGCAGTTCGAAGTACGCCGCCACGGCCTGCTGGGCGGTGGTCCGGGAGATGACCCCCTCGGTGACCAGCAGGTCCAGGATGCTCTTCTTGGGGTGCTCCTGCTGGAGTTCGAGGGCGCGGCGGAGCTGATCGACGGTGATCACCCCGCTGTCGAGCAGCACGCGCTCCGGGCCCCGCGCGGCGCCGGTCTGGGAATCCGGGCGCCACAGCGTGGTGAAGTCCGCCTCGCTGTTCCGCGCGTCGGCGGGGGGCGGCTCGGGGCCTTGAGGATTTCGTGCCACGTCGACCTCCGGTTGCTCCGGTGCGCTGTGCGGCGCGGGCCCCCTGACCGCACGAGCGAGTTACTCCATCGTCAGAACGTGCCGATGTCCCTGCCAGGTGAGCACCACCCGGCGGGTGTCGATCTCCGCGACCGTCCAGCCCTGGAGGGTCTGTCCCTCGGTGAGCAGGTTGTTCGAGATCATCGCCGTCGGGGTCGAGCCCATCAGCACCGACTGGAGCTGCACGTCGCGGATTTTCTCCATCGCCTCGGAGAGGCGCCTGGCGGCGGGGTCCTCTTCGGACTTCTGGTCCGGCGCGGGCTTCTCGGGTTTCACCGGCTCGAGCCGGGGCGGGGGGCTGTAGACGAAGGGATTCCCGCTCAGGTCCTTCAGGGGGATTTGCCGGTCGGCCGCGGCCCGGTAGAAGCTCTCGACGACTTCCCTCGCCTTGCGGCTCTTCGGGGCGCCGGAGATCGCCGTCAGGGCGGCTTCGACCTGCATTTTGACCGCCTGTTGCTCGGCGGACGCCTCGGCCGGTCCGCCGCGGAGGCTCAGCAGATACACTCCGCCGAGCCCGGCGAGGAACAACGTCGCCAGCAGCAGGTTCGCCTTGGACAGGGAGGGCTTGGTCGATCCGCCATCGCCCGCGGCGGCGGGGTCGGTTGTCGCCTCGGCCTGGTCGGCGTCGAATGTCTGCATGTCGAGGGGCTCGTTCATCGGTCCTTCTCACTGCTGTCGAAAAAGACGGACAGCTCGATGTCCGCCTGCATGTGTCCCTGGGGGGCTTTCTTGGCCTTGCGGAGCGTGAAGCTGCGGATTCGCATGATCCGCGGCTGGTTCTCCAGTGCGAGCAGGAAGGTGTAGATCTCGGTGGTCGCCGTATCATTAAACAAAAAAATCGGCTGCTCGGCGTGCGGTCCGCCGTCGGAGGTG
>CAYTQL010000012.1:6950-10471 GCA_964439555.1 uncultured Planctomycetaceae bacterium
CTCGGTCAGGTCGTCGCCTTCGACGAGGAAGGTGTAGAACCCGGTGAAGTTGCCCTGGAGCTCCATGGAGATCGGCTGCTCGGCGTGCGGTCCGCCGTCGGAGGTGAAGGAACTGCCGGAGGAGCGCTTTCTGGTGCGGACGCTCTTGGTGAGCAGCTCGTTTTCCTCGGCCAGGCGCCAGACCTCCTGGAGGACCTTGTCGATCTCCTTCTCGTTGGGCAGCTTGGACTCGAAGAAGCCGACCGCTTCCTCCAGCGACTCGATCTCCTGCTTGAGGTCGCCGATGGTGGCGGTGGCCTTGTTCAGGGCGCGCAGCTTGGACTGTTTGGCCTCGATCTGCTTGAGGGCTTCGGCGTTGGCCGCGTTCCGCGGGCGGAAGACGAAGTGCCACGCGCCCAGGGGAATTGCCATGAGCATGGTCACGAACACGATTTCGCGAAGACCGAACTTCATTGCACCTGCTCCTCCCGGACGTCGGCGGCGCGGGAAAGCCGCCCGTTGCGGGCCTCCTCGCACAGCGCCACCGCTTCGACCGCGTCGGCGCCCTTCTTCATCTCCAGGCGGATTTCGAACTTCCGCGTGGTGGTCTCGTCGTCGATCTCGGTCTGCTCGCTGTAGATGAGGTCCACCGCGGCGATCAGGGGATCGCGGGCGAGGTTGGCGATGAACCGGGCGACGTGCACATCGGTCCAGGCGAGCCCCTCGACCCGCAGCTCGACCTCGGTCTGGGTCTGGACGTTCCTGGCGGGGTGCTTGCGTCGGCGTCGGCGTCCGGACCGCCCCGCCTCGGCGATCACGCGGGTGTCCATCTTCACTTTCAGCAGCGAGGCGCCCTTGGGCAGGGCGTGGGTGATCGCCCCGATGATGTAGCTGCGGGGGACCTTCTCCATCAGCGCGGCGGTTCGCTTGGCCTTGGAGAGCATCCGCCCCTTGCGGCGTTCCAGCTCCTGCATCCGCTGGATCATGCGGGCGGCGTCCTCGTAGGCGGCGTCGACCCGGCGCGAGACCGTCCGGGTGTGCTCGTAGCTCTGTTCCGAGACCAGCGCCGCACCGCCCACGCCGGCCATTACGACCACGAAGAGCACGAGGCACATGACGTTGGCGCGGCGCTGGGCGCGCCGCTTGAGGTAGTCGTCGGGAAGCAGATTGATCGTGCTCATGGGGTGCTCCTAGGCGGCGTGGTCCATTCCCGCGCCGTAGCTGAGCCCGACGGCGACGGCCCAGCGGGGCTGGGGTTCGCGTCGGTCGAGCCCGATATCCAGCCCGGCGCCGTCGACGCGCCCGATCCTCAGCAGGGGGTCGCCGACCTGTGCGGGCATGTTGAGGCGCTGGGCGATCGCCTGGCAGAGCCGCTTGTCGTGCGCGCCGCCGCCGACGAAAATCGCCCGTTCCACCGACTGGTTACGGAAGACCGAGGCGTGGTAGCGCAGGGACTGGGTCAGCTCGGCGGTCATCGCCTCCAGCGGGCCCGCGAGGACCCGGTACAGCTCGTTCTCCGCCACCTCGTCCTGCCCCCCGCGGGCGAGGTCTTTTCGCAGGGCGTGGGCGTGCTCCCGCGAGAGCCCGAGCCCCTCGGCGACGGCCTCGTCGAGCTGCTGACCGGCGATGAAGAGGTTCCGGGCGAAGCAGATGCGAACCCCCTGGGCAAGGACCACCTGCGTGCTGCGCTCGCCGAGGTCGATGAACATCACCGTCCGGTCGGCGTCGCCGGCGCGGCGGAAGACCCGGGCGAAGCACTCGACCAGCGCGCAGGCCTCGATATTCACGCCGACCACGTCCAGCTTCGCCTTCCGCAGGGCCTCGAGATAGCCCTCCAGGATGCCCCGGCGGATCACCACCGCCACCACCTCGCGCTTGGGCTCCTCGCCGGGTACATCGCCGACGACGATGTGGCGGACCACCGCGTCGCTGATGGGGTAGGGCAGCTTCCCGGAGAGTTCCTCCCGCACGGCCGCTTCCAGGGAATCCGATTCGGCGCTCACCGGGACGCGGACGTGGTGGACGAAGGTGTTCTGGGCCGGTAGGGAGGTGATCACCCGCCGACCGTGGAAGTCGCTGGACTTGAGGAGCTTCTTGAGGGCCCCGCTGAGCTTGTCGGTGTCGTGCTGGGCTTCGGTGTGTTCCTCGGCCGCGGCGGCCGCCAGCTCGAACTCCTCGCCCGCATGGCGCAGTTGCACCGCCTTGACGGCGCTGGAACCGATGTCCAGGCCGATGGGCTGGTACTTGTGGCGCGTGATCTTCAGGTTCATCGAACGCTCCGTCCACCGCACGGCGGGCCGGGTGGTCTGCGACCGCATCCCGGGCGAGGAGCGTCGCGGCGGCGGCTCGAAGCCCCGACGCGCTCCGCTGTCTCGGCGCGACCGGCTCGCTGCGGCGGGCCGAATGCGCCGTGTCCAACGGGCAACATACGATCCGCGGCGCGGCGGCGCTGGTCTCCGGCGGCCCGGGTGCGCATCCTGGTTTCTCCGCATTGCATATCGACGGGAGAGGGGGCGGCGTTAACTAAGGCGTGCAGATTTACGCTTCTGCGAGAAAGTCCGCGAGCACGCCGTCGGCCACGAACAGCGCCTCGCGGGTGAGGCGCAGGCGGGTCGGCTCGACGCGCAAGTGCCCCGAACCGACGTATCGCTCGACGGTGCGTTCGAAGGCCTCGACGGGATCCGCCCCCCAGCGCCGCGCGAAGGCGGGACGGTCCACCCCGGCGATCAGGCGGAGCTCGAGCATGAGGTGTTCGGCCATCGCGGTCCGCCCGGTGACGCGGTCCGCCGTCGCGGCCGGGAGGCGCCCGGAAAGAAGCGCATCGACGTAACCGTGCGTATCCGCGGCATTTGCGGTGCGAACGCCGCCGAGGTAGCTCACCGCGGCCGGTCCCAGCCCGACGTACGGTCGGTTCCGCCAGTAGACCAGGTTCCCCGCGCAGCGGAAGCCCGCGCGGGCGAAGTTGGACAGTTCGTAGTGCTCGAAGCCCGCGTCCTCCAGGCGATTGATCGCCGAGTCGTACATCCGCCGCTGCGTCTCGTCGTCCGTTTCGCAGAGGCGCCCCGCGCGCCGCTCGGTCTCGAGGGGCGTTCCGGGCTCGAAGGAGAGGGCGTAGCAGCTCACGTGCCGGATGCCGAGGTCGACGGCCGAGTCCAGCGAACGCCGCCAGGTCTGCTCGGTCTGGTTCGGAATGCCGTAAATCAGGTCGAGCCCGAGATTTTCGATTCCGGCGTCGCGGAGTCGCTGCACGGCTTGGTTCGTCTGCTGCGGCGTGTGAATCCGCCCGAGCAGCTCCAACTCCGCCGGCTCGAAGGACTGGGCGCCGATGCTCACGCGGCTCACGCCCGCCTTCGCGAGGGCCTCGATGCGCCGGGCGTCCAGCGTGCCCGGGTTCGCCTCGCAGGTCCATTCGGTGCGGGTTTCGCTGAGCGGGGCGAGCAGGTCCAGCAGCCGGGCGAACTCGGCGTCCGGGAGGGCGGTCGGCGTTCCGCCGCCGATGAAGAGGTCGATGGCGTCCATACCGGGTTTGAGAAAGAGGCCCG
>CAYTQL010000012.1:10481-19438 GCA_964439555.1 uncultured Planctomycetaceae bacterium
GCCGCCGATGAAGAGGCTCTCCAGCGGCGTCCGCAGGCATTCGCGCCGCAGCGCCAGCTCGGCTCTGAGCGCCCGGACCCATCGCCCGGGCGGCGGGGCCTCACCCGGCGGGGCGGAGTGGAAGTCGCAGTACCGGCACTTCCGCAGGCAGTAGGGGACGTGCACGTACAGCGCCCCGGCCGCGGACGGGCGGGGGACATCTTTGCCGTGATTTTGCTTGCAGCGTTTTGACGACACTTTACAATTATTCCCGTAAGGCGGTTCCCCTCCGGGAACCGGTGCCAACTCGATCCACAAAATAGCAGGGCGCTCTATGAACGTGAAACTCGTCATGTTCAAGCAGAACGGGCAGCGGAAGGACTTCTCGGTGACCCGCGAATCCTGGATCATCGGCCGCGGCGAGAACTGCGACCTCCAGGTCCCGATCCCCAGCGTCTCCCGGAAGCACTGCGAACTGACGGTCGAGGGCGATCAACTCAAGGTCAAGGATCTCGCCTCCTCGAACGGGACCTACGTCAACAATCGCCGCGTCCACGAGACCGAGCTCAACGCCGGCGACCGCTTCGTCGTCGGGCCCATCGTCTTCACCGTGCAGATCGACGGCGAACCGGCCGAGATCACCCCGGTCAAGACCCGCGGTCAGAAGATGGCCGAGGAAGGCGAAGAGAGCGAGGAGATCGTCGACCTGGAAGTGGACCAGGGCGAAGAGGAACAGGAAGGCGAAGACGTCGACCCCATCGCCGCGCTGGAGATGCTCGCCGGCGAGCAGGACGAAGAGCGGGAGTAACGCCCGAGCCCACGCCCCCTCGAACCGACCCGATCCGACGGCCCCGCCCGGACCGACCGCGGGGCCGTCTTCTTGCGCCCCGGGCCGCCGCGCCTTCTGCGTCTTCCGGCGAACCGTGACGGTCAGTTGCGGGGCAGGATCGCCACCTGCCGGGGGTCCGCGTAAAGATGCACCCTGCTGCCGGGCTCGACGGCCGGCTGGGTCGCCCAGTGGGAGACCTTCCACGCGCTCCCGTCGGCGAGGCGGCAGCGGTACTGGCGGAGGTCGCCGAGGTAGGTCGCGTGCTCGACGGTCGCCGGCAGCCCGCTCTCGGCGAAGCGGATTCGCTCCGGGCGGAGGCAGCAGGTCACCGGCGTGCCGAGCTGGAGGCTCTCGTTGCGTCCCTGCACCTCGCCGACGGGCGTGTCCACCGCGGCCACGTCGTAGGCGCTGCGGAGCGTCCCGTCGATGAAGTTCGCCTCGCCGAGGAAGTCGGCCACGAAGCGGGTCTTCGGGCGGTCGTAGAGGGCTTCCGGCGCGTCGACCTGCACGATGCGCCCCTCGCGCATCACCGCGATGCGGTCGGCCATCGACAGCGCCTCGGTCTGGTCATGGGTGACGTAGACGGCCGTGATGCCGCTTTCCTTGACCAGTCCGCGGAGCTGCTCTCGCATCCGGAGGCGGAGCTGGGCGTCGAGGTTGCTCAGGGGCTCATCGAGCAGGAGGCATCGTCCCTCGACCGCGAGGGCCCGGGCCAGCGCGACCCGCTGCTGCTGCCCGCCGGAGAGCTGGTTGGGCTTGCGGTTGGTGTAGTCGCCTAGCTGAACGCGCTCGAGATACTCGCCGGACAGCTCGCGCCGCCGGCGCCGGCGGACGCCGTGCATTGCGGGCCCGAACTCCACGTTCTGGCGGACGGTCAGGTGCGGCCAGAGGGCGTAGCTCTGGAAGACCATCGGCGTGTTGCGCTTCTCGACGGGGGTGCGGGTGAGGTCCTCGCCGTTGAAGAGCACGCGTCCGGCGGTCGGCTCGATCAGCCCGGCGATGATCCGCAGCAGCGTCGTCTTCCCGCATCCGCTGGGTCCGAGCAGGAAGAACAGCTCCCCGGCCTCGATGGGCAGGGAGACCCGGTCCACGGCGCGCGCTTCTGTTCCGCGCCCGCCGTAGATCTTCGTCACCTTGTCGATCACGATCTCGGTCATGGTGGTTCGTTCTTTCGCTGTGTTGAACGGCGTTGAAGGGGATGCGTCCGGGCCTCCGCGCTTTGCGCGGCGGGCGCCGCTTCACGCCCGGAAGATCGCTCCGAGCTTCTTGCCCAGCAGGAGGCTCGCCAAGGCCATCGTACCGCCGAGCAGGACCATCCCGTAGACGCCCAGCGCCGCGGCCAGCTCGAGCGACTGCCGTTGTCCGCCGCCGGCGAGGACGTAGATCTGCTTGGTGATCGGGTAGTCGCCCGGGCGCTGAGCGAGGATCAGCGAGTCGGAGACCTCCAGCATCGCGAAGGCGAAGGTCAGCACGCCCGCGGCGATCAGGTTCGCCAGGATCAGCGGAAGCGTCACCCGCCGGAAGGTCCGCCCCTTGGGCGCCCCGAGGTTCCGCGCCGCCTCCTCCAGCGACTCGGGCACTTGCTCCAGCCCGGCCGAGACGCCGCGCACCACGAACGGCAGCCGCCGGACCGAGTAGGCGATCACCAGGATTGCGAAGGGGTCGCCGTTGGGCCCGATCCGCGCCAGCGGACCCGTTGCGGTCATGGCCACGTACCCCGCCGCAAGGATGATCCCCGGAACGGCCAGGGGCAGCATGACCAGCCCGTCGAGCAGACCGCGCCCGGGCACGCGGGTGCGAACGATCAGCCAGGCGGCGACGGCCCCGAAGAGCAGGTCCACGCAGGTCGAGCTTCCGGCGTACTGGAGCGAGTTGAGGATGCTCGTGTAGGTGTCCTTGTCGGTCACCACGCCCTTGAGGTTGTCCAGCGTGTACGCCGAGGGCAGCAGCGTGTTGAACCAGCGGTCGCTGAGGGCCTGGAGGATGACCCCGATGTGCGGGAGGATCGCCAGCAGCAGGACGAACCCGAACGCGCCCCACGCCAGCAAGGTTCCGAAGAGCCCGAGCTTGCGCGTCTCCGCCTGGACCGTCCCCTTCGAGCCCTGCACCGCCAGGGACCGCCCGAAGACGAATTTGCCGACCACGTAGAGCAGGACCGAGGCGATCAGCAGGATGAACACCAGCGAGAAGGTCAGCCCGGAATACTCCCCGCCGGTGAGCTCGTGGAAGATCGTCACCGGCAGAAGCTCGCGGTAGTGGAGGATCAGCGGCGTGCCGATGTCGGTGAAGGACCAGATGAACACGAGAGTTCCGCCGGCGAAAAGCCCCGGGCGCATCAGCGGGAGGGTGACCTTGAAGAAGGTCCGCACCGGTCCGGCGCCGAGGTTCCGGGCGGCCTGGGAGTACGCCGGGTCGATGTTCGCCAGGGCGGCCGAGGCGTTGAGGTACAGGATCGGGAACAGGTGCAGCGTCTGGAGAATCACCACGCCCCAGAACCCGCTCTCCAGCCAGTCCGGGGGCAGCGCCCCGGGTCCGATCTCCAGGAACCCGAGCTTCTCGAGCAGCAGGTTCAGCGTTCCGAACTGCCCCAGGAGCTGGCGCATCGCCAGGGCGCCCACGAACGGCGGGAGGATCAGCGGCAGCAGCACCGCCACGCCGAGGACGTTCTGCCCGCGGAAGCGGAACCGCGCACGCAGCGCCGCCAGCGGAACCGAGAGGACCAGGCACAGCCCCGTGGTCACCGACGCCAGGGCGACCCCGTTGGCGAACTGCCGGATCAGCCGCGGATCGGCGATCGCCATCCGCAGCCAGAAGAGGCTCAGCTCGCCCTCCCGCCAGAACGCGCTGCCGATCGCCAGAGCGATCGGGAGGATCAGCAGCCCGCCGAGGAGCACCAGCAGCACCGCGCACGCCAGCAGCGCGGCCGGGGAGTGCCGCCGCCGGGGTCGGAGGATGGACGGTTCGGCCTGGGGCATGGTTCAGGGCGCCTCCGCGGGGTTCCCGGCGCTACTTGAGCTTGGCGAACTGGTCGGCGAAAAACGCCCGCCACCCGCGGAGCAACTGCTCCTTCTTCGCCTTGTCCTTCATCGGCTCGGCCAGGTCGGCGATCTGCTCGCGCGTCCGGACGTTGGGAGGCAGCTCGGTGAACAGGGCGACCTGCGCCGCGTCGAAGCCGGAGTCGATGACGGTCTTCTTGGCGGTCTGGAGGGCGTCGGTGTTGTCCACCGCGGCCGCCTGGACCAGCGAACGCAGCACGCCGAAGCGGATGTTCCGCATCGCCACGTCGAGGTCCATCTCGTTGCCCGCGGCGTAGGGGTTGATCACCCACGGCGAGAGCTTCCCGGCGTAGGTCTCGTAGACGTCCTCGCGGATAGGCTGACGCCCGAGTGCCTCGTCCCCCGGGCCGCCCTCCTCGCCCGGGCGCACCGCCCAGAGGGCCTGGCCTTCGACCGAGAGGACGAAGTCCACGATCGTCTGGGCCGTCTCCGGGTGCGGCGCGTTCTTGAGGATCGCGATCGGATCGGCGTTGAAGGCGGTCTGCCCCTTGGGGCTGACGTAGACCAGGTCGTCGGGATACTTCGCCTGGCGCATCGTGCCGTAGAAGTCGATGCACGTGGCGACGGGCGCCTCGGAGATCACCGCATCCGCCGCGGCCGAGGCGCCATCGTAGAACTGCTTGGCGTTGCCCAGCACGCTGATGAGCTTCGCCCAGCCGCTCGGCCAGTCGGGGGCGGACTGGACGATCATCTCGTAGGCGGTCGCGGCGGAGGAGGATTTCGTCGGGTCGGCGAGGGCGATCAGTCCGTGGAAGCGCTTGTCGGCGAGGTGGTCCCACTTCGAGGGCGGTTCGATGCCCAGGCGCTCCAGCAGCGTCTTGTTGTAGAGCATCCCGAACCCGCCCATCGCCGCGCCGACCCAGCGGTTCTGGGGGTCGTACATCCGCAACCCGCCGAAGGTGGGGGGGATCTGCTCCTTCGCCTCGGCGGGGATCTCCAGGGGCTGGAGGATGTCCTCCTCGGCCATCTTCTCGAAGTAGTAGTCGCCCCCGCCCCAGACGATGTCGATCCCGACCGAGTCCGCCCGCGAATAGGCGTTGCGCAGGTAGTTGAGGATCTTGGATCCGCCGCCGCCGACGTCGCGCCACTCCAGGGCGACCCCCCGGCCGGTCTGCTCGCGGTAGTAGTCCTTGAAGGCCCGCTCGAACTCCTCCTGGATGCTCTGGTTGTGCGGGCTGATGAGCACCAGTTTCTCTTCGGCGTCGGCGTCCCCCTCGCCGCCGCATCCGAACAGCGCCAGCGAAGCCATCAGCGAAGAGACGGCGCAGAACGTGATGATACGCATCGTCTTCTCCTTTCGGCCTGTTCCGTCCCGCGCCGACAGAACGGTCAACCGGGAGTGCGGGTCGCGGGGCAGGTCGGGCGAACCGCCGGGCTTTCCGGGCTTTACTGAATGCCCAGGTCCTCGCGGGTCAGCAGGCAGTGGTACTCGTACCCGGCCGCCTCGACGTTCTCGCGGGCGCCCTGGAGGCGATCGACCGCGATAACGACCCGCGCGACCTCCGCGCCGGCGCGTTTAAGCGTCTCGGCCGCCTGAAGCGCCGCCCCGGCGGTGGTGCCGATGTCCTCGACCAGCAGCACCCGCCTGCCCTCGACGTCCGGGCCCTCGACGAGCTTGCTGGTGGCGTAGTCCTTCTGGGCCTTGCGAACGAGGCTGAAGGGCTTGCCGCACGCCATCCCCGTCGCCGCGGCCAGCGAGACCGCGCCGAGCTCGGGACCGGCGATCAGTTCGACGTCGCCGGCGTAGGCGGCGAAGCGGCGTCCCAGCTCGGTCAGGATGTCCGGCTGGGACTCGAAGAGGTACTTGTCGAGGTAGTACTTGCTGCGCTGCCCGGAGCGGAGGACGAAATCGCCCTCCAGGTAGGCGACCTCCTTGATCCGGCGCGCCAGCTCGGCGGTATCCATCACGCGCATCTCCCGTGGAAAACTCCGATGTCCGGTCGGTGTAGCACGAAGCGGCGCGCGAATCAATGCTTCCGGTCGGGGAATGCCGAATGCGGACTGCTCTCTCTGAGACGGTCTGGCGGCTCCGGGCGCGGCTGCGGAGCCGCTCAGAAGCGAGCTTCGGAATGTCGAGCGGGCGGGCGTTTTTCAGCTAGGCCCTTGGCCGCACGGGCTCGAGCGGCTATCGTGCACGCCCATGCCCGCAGGCAGGAAGTCCAAGAGCGACCTGAGCAACGTCCGGGACACCGTCGAGAGCGTCTGGGTGGCGATCGTCCTGGCGTTCGTGCTGCGCGCGTTCATGGTCGAGGCGTTCGTGATCCCCACCGGGTCGATGGCGCCGCGGTTGATGGGGCGTCACTGGGACCTCCGCTGCCCGGCGTGCGGGTACACCTACGCCTTCGGGTATTCGACCAGCGAGTCCCGCCGGTCTCGCGGGGGGCGGCACACGCCGGAGCGGGCCCTGTGCCCCAACTGCGGCTGTCCGTACGGCGAGTCGATGGGCCAGTACCTCGACAGCGGCGACCGCGTGCTGGTGCTCAAATACCTCTACCACTTCGGCGAGCTCCGCGCGCCGCGCCCCTGGGACGTCGCGGTGTTCAAGAACCCGCAGGACAATCGCCAGAATTACATCAAACGCTTGATCGGGACGCCGGGAGAGATGGTCCAGATCGTCCACGGCGACATCTTCTATCGCACGGGCGAGGACGTCAACGGCGACGGCGTGATCAACCGGGCCGACTTCGACGTCAACGGCGACGGGCAACTCACCCGCGAGGACTGGGACGACCCCGGCGCCCTGGAGGAGAACCCGTGGCGCGTGCGGACCAAGTCGCGCGAAGCCCAGGAGGCGATGTGGCAGGTGGTCTTCGACAACGACTACCAACCGCACCTGCCGACGCTGCGCCGCTACGCCGAACAGGAAAACGTCGAGGTGCCCGAGCGGCAGTGGAAGGCGCCGCCGGAGTGGGACCTCTCCGGCGACGGCGGACGGGTGTGGCGCTTCTCCGGGCCGCGCGAAACGCCCGTGCTCTTCGACGCCCAACGCGAAGTCTTCCTGCCCACCTACGGATACAACCTGCGCGACCGGGAACTGATCCCGGAACGGACCGACAGCCCGATCAACCCGCAGAAGGACGTCTGCACCGACCTGAAGCTCGGGTTCGTCCTCGTCCCCCTCGGCGGGCGCGAGGGCGGAGTTTCGCTGGAAATCGCGGCGCTGGGGCACCGCTACCGCGGCGTGCTCCGCTACGACGGGACCGCCGAGCTTTGGCATCGTCCGGAGGAAAGCGACTGGCCGGGCGAACCCGTCGCGACCGGTCGGACCCCGGCGCTTCGCCCGAATGTCGGGCATCGCGTCGCCCTGACCCACGCGGACCTCACCGTCACGCTCTGGGTGGACGGTCGCCCGATCGCGAAGATGTCCCCGGAGCAGTACCCGTTGGACTACCGCGCCCTGAGCGACCTGTACGCCTCCGACGCCCCGATCTCCCCACCCGAGGTGCAGCTTGCGGCGTTCGGGGCGGACGTCGAGCTTCGCCACGTCCGCCTGGTGCGGGACGTGTATTACACTTCCCAGGAAATCAGCGGCCGGATCCCTTCCGAACCGCAGTACCGCTACGTGGCGATGCTGGAGAGGCTGGGGCTGCTCGGCGAGGACCGGCTTCGCGGGTGGGGGTGCTTCGGACGACCCATCGTTCTGCGCAAGTTCAACGATGAACCGGAGTTGGACGAGTTCTACGTTCTCGGTGACAACAGCCCCCAGTCGCTGGATTCGCGGTTGTGGATCTCGGCTGCGCCGTCGTTGAAGCTCTGGCGCAAAGATGGACGTTTCCTGCACAGTTACGCCCGGGGCGCCGAACCGGTCTACAAGCTCGGGACGGTCCCGCGGTATTCAATGATCGGCAAGGCGCTGTTCGTTTACTGGCCGGCGGGGTTCCGCGTACCGGGACTACCCCAATTGCCGATCATCCCGAACGTAGGAGAGGTTAGGGTGATCCGCTGACTATGACGAATTCCCGAAACTTCGACTGGGTTATGCACAGTTGCTCACGTGAAATGCATCTCTCCGGGCTTCGCGTGAATTGCGGGCCCCCGCAGACGCCGGCAGAGGCAATGCCGGGGGCCATGGCGAGAGTATTTGAGCTATAAACAGCCGTTTTGAAAGAGTTTATACAGGAATCCCGTCGACAGTGCCGACAGCGGCCCGGGCGGAAGGCCCACGAAACGCCGCCCCGTGGGGGGCGGCAGGTATTGAAGTTCTGACGGCTTTTCACAAGTTATCCACAACTGCGGTCGCAGCGCCAACCGCACGCGGAGTTAGCGCGAATGATCCTCCTGGAAGCGAAAGACCTCATCAAACGCTACAGCGGCCGGGCCGTGGTCGATCACGTCTCGATCACCGTAAACCAGGGCGAAATCGTCGGGCTCCTCGGGCGCAACGGTGCGGGCAAGACCACCTCCTTCCGCATGACGATCGGAATGATTCGCCCGGACGGGGGGACGGTGATCTTCGACGGCGCGGACGTCACACGTCTGCCGATGTACAAGCGGGCCCGGCGGGGGATGGGCTACCTCTCGCAGGAGCCGAGCATCTTCCAGCGCCTGACGGTGCGCCAGAACATCCTGGCTGTGCTCGAGACGCTCGACCTGTCCCGCAAGGCGCGCCGGCAGCGGTGCGATCAGCTCATCCAACAGTTCGGGCTCACGCACATCGCCGATCAGCAGGCCCGGACGCTCTCGGGCGGGGAGCGCCGCAAACTGGAGATCGCCCGGGCGCTGGTGACCAACCCGACGATGATCCTGCTCGACGAGCCTTTCAGCGGCGTCGACCCCATCGCCGTCGGGGACCTCCAGCGCGAGATCCGGGCCCTCAAGGACCGCGGGATCAGTGTGCTGTTGACCGACCACAACGTCCGCGAGACGCTTACCGTGACCGATCGCAGCTACATCATCGACTCCGGGAAGGTCCTCCGGGAGGGGCCGCCGCGGGACCTTGTTCGCGATGAGCTGGTCCGCAAGACCTACCTCGGGCACACCTTCCGCGGCGACGAGTTCGACGAGAAGCCCTGAGGCGTCGCGTGTCCCTCTTCCGATCCAACATCGACGCGATGTCGCCCTATGTCCCCAGCGAGCAGCCGGGCGGCGGGCGG
>CAYTQL010000013.1:0-13016 GCA_964439555.1 uncultured Planctomycetaceae bacterium
CTGCTCGGACCGATCCGGGACGCGGGCGTGGAGGTCCGCCCGATCCTGAGCTACGCGCGGTTCGCCCGGCTGATCGCGGGGGCGAAGTTCATCGTAGCCGACGGGGGGAGCATCCAGGAGGAGTCGCACTTCCTCGGGGTCCCCTGCCTGCTGTTGCGGCGTTCGACGGAGCGGCGCGAGGGGCTCGGCGAGAATGTGCTGCTCAGCGAATGGGACGCCGAGCGGATCGCGGCGTTCCTGGACGATTGGCAGTCGCATCGCCGCTCGCCGGTCGAGCCGCAGCGCTCGCCCTCGGCCGTGGTGGTCGACGAACTGGAGCGGCTCTGAGCTCGGCGCGCGACGACGGCCCCGCGGAGGACGTGGCCGCGAGGCCGTCGCTTGGGGCAGGAGTCACTATGTCGTTCACACCACCAGGTAGTCCTCGCTGAGGGCGGTCTTGAGCTTGGCGAGGGCGGCGTTCTGGATCTGTCGGACGCGTTCATTGGTCAGCCCGATCATCTTGCCGACCTGCTTGAGCGTGGTCTTCTTGGTCGCGCCCGGGTTGAGGGCGAACCGCTCCATGACCACCTTGTGCTCGACCTCGGTGAGTTTGGCCTTGTTGCGGGCGAGGACCTCGCGAAGCCCGTCGATGCTGTCGCGGCGCTGCATGTCGTGCTTGAGCACATCGTAGTCGCTCCGCTCCAGTTCCGGGTCGTACTCGGTCGGGAAGTGCTGGCGATACCGCGCGGTCCGCGTGGCCATGCGGTGAAAGCTCTTGAGGATCGCCCGGCAGGCGTAGGTGCTGAACTTGAACCCGCGGGCGACGTCGAACTTCTCCACGCTCCGCAGCAGCGCCATGTTTCCTTCCGAGATCATCTCGGGGAAATCCACGTTCGGAATGCGGGTGCGCTTGGCCATCGCGAGCACCAGCGCCATGTTCGCCCGCACCAGCGCCGCGCGGGTCTCCATCGCCCGATCGTACCAGCGGACCATCTCCCGCGCCCGCCCCACCGTGGGGCGCGACCGCTGCTGCTCGATCAGCCCGGCGAGGCGGTAGCAGGCGTAGTTGTACTTCAGGAACAGGTGCTTCTCCTGGTCCGGCTTGAGCTGGGTGCGCGGAACCTTCCGGGGCGCTTCGTCATTGGCGACGGCCGGGAAATGGCTCCACTGCGGAACCGTCAGGTCCGGGGCCTCGTCGCCGAAGTAGGTCTTCTCCGCGTCCGGACGCTCGAAGTCCGGGTTGCAGACGTAGTCCATCTCCTCGGGGATCCGCTCGTACGCCTCACGCTGGGCGTCGGTCAACCTCTCCTTCCAGCCCGCCTTCCCGGCAGGGTCGGTTTCGGTCGCGGCGTTCATGGGAATCTCCTTTTGCAATGAAACTCGTATCACTTTTGCCAGTTTACTGCCCTGAAAAAGCCCGTCGCCTGACGGGCCGTGCTTCATTGCACGTATCGTATAGAACAACGCCGGGGTTTCAAGATTTTTCTACAACCTGCATGCATATTGTCTCGGTCGCAGACAGACCCATGGGTGCCCCACCATCCCGCTGATCGACCTAAGCCACGTTAAATCTGGAGGTTAACACGAATACCGCCTGAAGAATGCGTCACCCTTTTCGCCGGGAGAAAACCTTCGGAAAACCCCGAGCCCCGTCCTGGACGCTCTGTTTGAGGGCGCCGGCGGCTCCACCGCGCGGGGCTCGGTCCCTCCTCGGTGTCGTCGTCCACTTTCCGTAACTTCCGCGCTAGAGTTCAGCCGTCTCCGGGCTGCGCTGCGCCTTGGAGTGCCAGTACAGCAGCCGTTTCGCCTCCACGCGGAGGACGATGTATTCCGGGTCGTTGGGTCCGTCGAAGTACTGCGCGGCCGCGGGGATCGCGTCCCAGATTCGCTTCCGCGTCGTCTCGTCCGGCTCGACGAACGCCGGGCCGTGCACCATCAACTGCTCGGAGAAGTCCGCCCGGGAGAAGAGCATCTCCACCGGGGAGTGCGAGCGGATATCGGTGACTTTGCGGCTGGAGCGGTAGGTGACCATGTAGAGGGTGAAGGGCTCCTCGAACACGGCCGCTCCCATCCACCGCAGGTGCGGCTCGCACTCGGGCGAGACGGTGGCAAGGGTGAAAGCTTCGCTGCGTTCGTCGATGAGCGTTCGGGCGGCGTCGATGATCTCGTCGCGGGTCATGCGTTGGTCCCTTTGTTCCGGCGTGTGAAGACTCGCCGCAGCAGTTCTTCCTCGCCGCTGGGGTTGCCCTCGATGCAGTGTCCGAGGAATTGTAGGGCGTAGCCGCCGAGGAACAGATAGATCGCCAGTTCCCACGCCCCCACCACCGCCAGCGCCGGCGCAGCGAGGAAGCACGCCGGAATCCCCAGCATATGCAGCCAGAAGCTCACCGGATGCTGATGACGCTCGAACCAGGAATCAAGCATGGGTGATCCGTTGATTGGTTGACGGGTTGATCCGCTGACGCGGTCCGTTCCTGACGCCGACCCGTGCGAGAACGCCCGCCGGACGGGCGGACCGGGTCATCGACCAGGCAGTGTCTTGGTTCATCGCGGTCGCTTCCGCCTAAAAGACGCTCCGGATGCCCCAGATCTCGCGGGAAATCGAGTTCAGCAGCATCCCGAGGAAGAAGTTCAGCGCCAGGACCGTCATGCAGCTCGCCACGAACGCCTCGGTGCAGGCCCGCCCCACCCCGGCCGCTCCGGGAGCGCAGCGGAAGCCCTTGTAACAGGCGACCAGGCTGATCGCCGCGCCGAAGAAGACGCTTTTGATCGGCCCGTAGAAGACGTCCAGGATCATCACCGACTGCTGCGAGAGCCGCCAGAAGTCCGCCCCCGTGATCCCGTAGACGTACACGCTGATGACATACCCCCCCAGGATGCCCACGAACGCCGCGTAGAGCACCAGCAGCGGGATCATCAGCACGCACGCCAGGAACCGCGGGACCACCAGCACCCGTAGCGGGTCGGCCCCCATCGCCCGCAGCGCGTCGATCTGCTCGGTAACCTTCATCGTCCCCAGCTCGGCCGTGAGCCCCCCGCCGACGCGCCCGGCGAGCATCAGCCCCGCAAGCACCGGACCGAGCTCCCGAAGCACCGAGAAGCTGATGATCGGGCCCAGCGTGCTCTCCAGCCCCAGCGCCTTGAGTTGGTTGATCGACTGGACCGCCAGGACCGCCCCGATGAACGCCCCGGTGATGACGATGACCGGAACACTCCGCGAGCCGACTTCGTAGAACTGCGGGCCGGTCCGACGGAGCGTCCGCCACCGGCGTGCGCCCAGCACGACCCACATGAGCGACTGTCCGCAAAACCGGCAGAAATCGCCGAAATCGCTGACCCGCCGCCACGTATATCCGCCGAACTGACCGAAGGCGCCCATACGCACCTTTTAGCGGGCGGACGGGCGGGGTTCAAGACTGGCCGCACCTCCCCCCCGCCGGTAGGATGGTCCGCGGGGCATGCCGCCATGGACCCGACCCACGCCACGCCATCCCGACTGCGCCGTATCGAGGTCGCCGCACTGCTCGCGGGGATGCTCTGCGCGTCGGTTCTCCTGGCCGGGAGCGAGGAGATCCAGCGTCTGCACAACTCCGACTCGCTGCTGCACTCGCAGGTCAGCCGCCTCGCGTGGACGCCCTTCTACTGGGGTCAGGATCGCCTGGGCATGCTCTATCCCCTCCTGGCGAGCCCCGTGCGCGACCCGCTCTGGAACGTGATCCTCCTCAGCACGCTGCACGCCTTCGCCTCGCTGGGCGGACTGGTGCTGCTGGGCGTCTACGTGCTGGGCCCGCGCCGCGGCGCGTGGGCGGGCGTTGCCTGCGGGCTCCTCCTGGTCGGCACGCAGGCGTACGCGGCGTTCGAGCTGTTCGTCCACCACCCGGAGTACCTCGCGGCGCTGGGTCCCCTGATGGCCGGGGTGGTGCTGCTCGACCGCGCCCCCGGCGGTGGGCTCCGCGGGGCGGCGCGCGTCGGGGGCGGGGCGGTGCTGGTCGCGATGGGGACGTGGGTGAACGTCGCCCTGCCGGTGATGGTCGGCATGCTCGTCGTCGCACGACGGCTGCTGCGCCGCCCCGGACAGGACGACGCGCCGCGCGGGGACAGCCCGCCCCCGGCCGGGCGCGGAACGCTGCGCACGCTGGCGGTGCTGGGCGTCTCGATGGCGGGCGTCAAGGGCCTGAGCCTCTCACTGGACCTGCCCCGGACCGAGTGGGGCTTGGTCCCGCCCGCGCAGTGGCCCGTCGCCTGGTGGCGGCTGGCCCGCGGCGCGGTGCAGATGCCCATGCAGGCGTGGCTGTGGATTTGCCTGGGCATCGCGGTCGCGGGCGCGCTGGTCGCCGCGGTCCGGTCCGCTCGCTTCCGGCGCATCTGGCGACCGGCCGGGGCGCTGCTGATCGCCGCAACGGGCATGTTCCTGCTGACCGGGACGCTGGAGCACGTCGCGGCCGAGGGGTATGGCGAGTACGGGCAACGGTACATCTACCTTCCGCAGGTCTTCGCGCTGGCGGCGGTCCTGGTCGCCGCGGCCGGGCTGCCGGGCCCGCCTCTGCGCGGGCGCGCCGGGGTCTCGGTGACGCTCGTCGCGGCCGGGTTGCTGGCGCTGGGTCCGCTGGTCCGCTACGGCGTCCCGGGCGAGCGGCGAATCCTGGCGAATTGGGAGCAGCGCTGGGGCGAACGGGCGCGGGCGGTGATCGCCCACGACTGCACGCACGTCTCCGGGCATTACTGGCATACGTGGGACACGGTCTTCTACGCGAACCTCCTCCACCGCCGCGCCGGGCGGGACCGCACCGTCTACGGGATCACCGACCGCTCGTGCGCCGCGTTCCGCTGCTGGCGGGCGATGCCCGTCGACGCGATCCGCGTCGCGGTGATCCCGGAAAGCTACGACATCGAGTACGACATGTACGGGCTCCGGGGCACCCCCCTGCCGCAGATCGACCCGGACCCGGTCGCCGACGCGGGAGTCATCCGCATCCACCGCTGCCTCGGGCGGTCCGCCCGGGCCCGCGAAAACCCGAATCGCCGGTAGGTTCGCCGGCGCGGTCTGTTACAATGACGCTTCAAGCCGATTTCCTCATACGAGGAGCCCCCCCGATGATCCAGTGCAAGGACTGCGAATACTTCCCCCAGGACGAGTCCGGGCAGGTCCATTTCGCCTGCGACCCATTCCGGACGATCAAGGAGCCCGAGTGCCTCCAGAAGTGGGAGCTGATGAAGATCTCCCAGATGGTCGCCGGCTACCAGGCCACGCTCGACTACTACCGCCGCCTCGCCCCCATGCAGGAGAAGATGTTCAAGGTCATGGAACGCGAGATCGACGACATGAACGAAGCCGAGCAGTGGAAGATCGACCACGAAGAGGCGCACGAGGAAGACGAAGACGACTGGCGCGAGTCGCTGGGGTTCTGAAACGCGCCCCCCGGCCGGGGCGGTCGCGTTGTCGCGCTACGGTCGCCGGCGGATGCGGCTTGTGCCGCCGTAGTGGGACAGGTCCACCAGCACCGCGACGATCAACAGGATCAGCCACCCGCCGGTCAGCGCGCCTGCGTTGAGCATCGCGGCCATGTAGGCCAGCGTCGTATACGGAAGGAAGATGAACCCCAGCACCGGCCCGAGCGCCGTATCGTAGGCGCGGGCGAACCAGTCGGTCAGCAGCCAGATGAACACCATCGCCGCCCGCGGCAGCAAGAGGGCGAACAGAACCACCAGACAGGGCATGCGTTTCTCCCGGCTTCGGTTTCCGAATCCGCAGTATTGTTTGCAACCGGCGTCGCGATCCGACTCGCAGAGCCCGGGGCGTTGCTCGCGGGGGACGGCGAGGGCGGAAAAACACCCTGGGATGCGCAAGCCCGAAGCGTATACCGACGGGTTCGTTGGTGCACGGGCTCCCCGGCGTCCTCTGCGCCTGCCCGCCACGGTCGGCGGTTTTCCCGCTTCTACCCCGCGAGGTGCTTGAACGCGCCTTCGAAAAACAGCATCCCGTCGGCCCGCGCGAGCTTGAGGCGGGTCCAGCGGGGGTGATGGGTGACGTCCACGAACCGTTCCGGGTGTGGCATGAGCCCGAGCACCCGGCCGGTGGGGTCGCAGATGCCCGCCACGTGCTCCCAGCTTCCGTTGGGGTTGACGGGGTAGTCCCCGGGCTGACCGTCGGCGTCCACGTAGCGCAGGGCGACCTGGTCGCCGCTGAGCAGTCGCCGGCCGATCTCCTCATCCCGCGGGACGAACTTCCCCTCTCCGTGGGCGATCGGCAGGGCGATGACCTCCCCCGGCGGGAGGAAGGCGCACGTCGAGGAGTCCGCGCGGAGGTGCACCCAGCGGTCCTCGAAGCGCCCCATGTCGTTCCAGCCGAGCGTGGCGTCGTGATGCGCCTCGCCCGGGACCACCTTGCCCCACGGGAGCAGTCCGCTCTTGAGCAGCACCTGGAACCCGTTGCACACCCCGAGCACCAGCTTGCCCGCCTCCACGAAGCGGTTGAGCGGTTCGGTAAGTCGGTGGAGCATCTGGTTGGCGAGAATTTTCCCGGCCGCGACGTCGTCGCCGTACGAGAAGCCCCCGGGGATCACGAGAAACTGGACGTCCTCAAGCAGGGACGGGTCGTCCATGATGCGGAAGACGTGAATCCGCCGCGCCTCGAAGCCCGCCTGCTCGAGGGCGAACGCGGTTTCCCGGTCGCAGTTGGTCCCCGCCGCCCGCAATACCAAAGCCTTCGGTGTCGCCATGATGCTCCTCGCGAGAATCAAAGCCCGGAGGGTATCGCCGCGGGGGACGAATCTCAAGAATGTCAAGAAGCCGCGCAGCGATCAGGCGTCGCCGCTGCGGTGCGCCGGTTGAACCGGCCGGCGGCGGAGAGCATAATGGAGGTACGGAGCGAACCCCACCGGATCATGCCCGCGGATGTGCTCCATCTCGAATCGGAAGCCGACGCCCCGGTCGTTGCGGCCAGGGCGGCCGAGGTGCTGCGCGCGGGGAAGTTGGTGGTCTTTCCGACCGAGACGGTCTACGGAATCGCCGCGATGGCGTCCCGGCCCGAAGCGCTGGAGCGGCTCCGGGCGCTGAAGGATCGCCCGGAACGCCCGTTCAGCGTGCACATCGGCGACCGGGCGCAGGCGGCGCGGTACGTGGGCGATCCGCCCCCCCGGGCCCGCTGGTTGATGCGCAACGCCTGGCCGGGCCCGGTCACGCTGCTCCTGCCGACCGGCGGGCGGCTCTGGGACGAGGAACTCGAGTCCGACGGGCTCCACGCCGTGCTCACCTGCGAAGGCTTCCTGGGGCTGCGCTGTCCCGAACCGGCGGTCACGCGCGAGATGCTCTCGACCGTCGAAGCGCCCGTGGTCGCCCCGAGCGCCAACAAGGCGGGCGAGCCCTCGCCCCGTAGCGGCGTCGAGGCCCGCAAGGCGGTGGGCGAGGAGGTCGATCTGCTCATCGACGCCGGCGAAACGCGCTTCGGGACCGACAGCACAATCGTGAAGGTCGAGGAGGCGAAGCTGACGGTGCTCCGCGAGGGCGCCGTCCCTGAGCGGCGCATCGAGCGACTCGCCGAGTTGCACGTCCTGTTCGTCTGCACCGGCAATACCTGCCGCAGCCCCATGGCCGCGGCGCTGGCGCGGAGGCGCCTCGCCGAGCAGCTCGACTGCCCGCCCGAAGCGCTCGAACGTCACGGGGTGCGAATCGCCTCGGCCGGGCTGTTCGCCGCCAAGGGCGCCCCGCCGACTCCCGAAGCGGTCGCCGCGGCCGAGACGCTCGGGGCGCAGGTCGGCGAGCACCGCGCCACGAGGCTCACACCGCATTCCATTCGCGACGCCGATGTGGTATTCTGCATGACACGCTCCCAAGCGGAGCAGATCCGTCGCGAAGTCCCCGGCGCTTCCGGGAACATCCTGCCGCTCACCGACGGCGCGGACGTTCAGGACCCCATCGGCGACGGAGCGGACGTCTACCGGCGCACGGCCGAGCAGATCAACGCCGCACTGCAACGCCGCATCGACGAAGGATCGCTATGAAAATCGCACTCGCAGCCGATCATCGCGGGCACGGGGTCAAGGAACGCGTCGCACTGCTGCTCAACGAGATGGGACACGAGGTGCTCGACATGGGCACCAATTCTTCGCGCAGTTGCGACTATCCGGACACGGCTTTCCCGGCCTCGCAGGCGGTCGCCGACGGAACGGCGGATCGGGGGATCCTGGTCTGCGGAAGCGGCATCGGGATGGATATCTGCGCCAACAAGATGCCCGGCGTCCGCGCGGCGCTGTGCCACGACGAGCTGACCGCCCAGATGTCCCGGCGTCACAACAACGCCAACATCCTCTGCCTCGCCAGCGACGTGCTCGGCGAGGAGCTCATCCGCCGGATCGTTTCGAGCTGGCTGACCACCGAGTTCGAAGCCACCGGGCGGCACCACCGCCGCGTCACTAAGATCACCTGGATCGAGCAGGGCAAGGACCCGAACCAGTACGTGGACGAGGGGGACTTCGTCGACGCAGGTGAAGAGCTCAACGGCTGAACCGCGCGGCGAAACCGTCCGGCGACCGCGCCGCCGCTTGTCCGGGGGACATGGCCTGCGGTAACCAGAGATCCTGGGCGGCGAGCCCCCACGTTTCCCGACTCAGTCGAGGCTCATCGACATCAGGAACTCGGCATTCGAGCCGGTCTTCTTCAGGCGGTCGATGAGCAGTTCCATCGCCTCGGGCGGCTGCATCTCGGCGAGGATCTTCCGCAGGCGGGAGACCAGGTTGAGCTCCTGGGGGTCCAGCAGTTCCTCTTCTTTCCGCGTGCCGGAACGCGAGATGTCGATCGCCGGCCAGACCCGGCGGTCCACCAGGCGCCGATCGAGGTGCAGCTCGCTGTTGCCGGTGCCCTTGAACTCCTCGAAGATGACCTCGTCCATCCGGCTGCCGGTCTCGATCAGGGCGGTGCCGATCACCGTCAGCGACCCGCCCTCCTCGATCGCCCTCGCCCCGCCGAAGAAGCGCTTGGGCGATTGCAGCGCCGAGGCGTCCACGCCGCCGGTGAGGATTCGCCCCGAACGCGGCGCTTCGGCGTTGTAGGCCCGCGCCAGGCGGGTGATGCTGTCGAGCAGGATCACCACGTCGCGCCCGTACTCGACCATGCTGCGCGCCTTGGGTTGAACCATCTCGGCGATCTGGACGTGCCGCGCCGCCGGCTCGTCGAAGGTGGAGGAGATCACCTCCGCCTCCGTGTTCCGCTCCATGTCGGTCACCTCCTCGGGGCGCTCGTCGATCAGGAGGATGATGACGTAGGTCCCGGGGTGGTTGGCGGTAATCGCGTTGGCGATCTTCTGGAGCAGGACGGTCTTGCCCGTCCGCGGCGGGGCGACGATGAGCATCCGCTGCCCGAAGCCGACCGGCGTGACGAGGTCCACCACGCGGGTGTTGATCTCCTTGCCGGTGGTCTCCAGGAGGACCCGCCGCTCCGGGTGCATCGGCGTGAGTTCCTCGAAGGGGACCTTCTGGGTGAGCTTGTCCGGCGGCTCGAAGTTCACCGCCTCCACGCGGAGCAGGGCGAAGTACTTCTCCGTCTCCTTCGGCGGGCGGATCTGTCCGGCGACGATGTTGCCCTGCTTGAGCCCGAAACGCCGAATCTGCGACGGGGAGACGTAGATGTCATCCGGGCTGGGCATGTAGTTGTAGTCGGGACTGCGAAGGAAGCCGAACCCGTCCGGGAGCACCTCCAGCACGCCCTCGCCGTACATCAGCCCGTTCTTCTGGATCCGGTTCTTCAGGATGTTGAAGACCAGCTCCTGCTTGGGCATGTTCTGGAAGTCGGGGATCTCCTCGGCCCGGGCGATCTCGTGGAGCTCCTGGGCCGAGAGCTTCTGGAGGTCCGTGATGTGCAGCTCGCCACGCTTGATCTTCTCGTAGCGCTCGTGCATGTCGCGGTCGAACCCGGAACTCTCCCCCGGTTCCTCGGCGTCGCCCTGCCCGGGGGCGTCAGCGGCGTCGGGCTGCTCGACCGGCTCGGTCCCGGCGTTCTTCGCCTCGGACTGCGGCTTCTTGCGGGGGCGGCGCGTCTTGCGGGTCTTCTTCTTGTCGGTCGCCTTGGCCATGCTTGTCACCCTCTTGTAAGGCGGGATGCCCGGCGGTTCGGCGAGGGTCGATGCACACAGGACATGGGGTCCCTCTACAGCGAAACCGCAGGCAGGTACTTGGGGAATTCAGGCCGGAACGGCCTTGATTCGCGTGGGTTCCGACGCACTCCGCGGCGAGCGGGCGGGCGTCCGACAATCACGAATCTTCCACCCCATGGACAATCGTGTGGAAGAGATCGCGGACCTGCGTGCTCAGGTGGGACACGCCGGAACTGTTATCCAGCACAGCGTAGCATTGCTCCCGTTTTCTGTCCAGCGGAATCTGGCAATTCTCCCGGGCACGCCACGTCTGCTCATCCCACCCCCGGGACCGTTCCACGCGGGCGTACCGCAGCGACGCCGGGGCGTGAACGTAGACTACGTGAGTACACAAATCGTCCCACCCGGCCTCGAAGAGCACCGCCGCGTCGAGCACCACTCCACGGGCCTGCGCCCGGGCCCGCGCCTCGGCGATCCGCCGCTCCAGGCACTCGCGAATCCGCGGATGCATAATCCCGTTGAGCGTCTCCAGTTCGCCGGGGTGGGCGAAGACGATCCGCCCCAGCGACTCGCGCGAAACGCGCCCGTCCGGCGCGAAGACCTCCTCGCCCCACCGCGCGCGCAGCGCGTCGAGGACCTCGGGGCTTTCGATCACCTCGTGCCCGACCTTGTCGGCGTCGATCACCGCGCAGCCCAAACCGGCGAACGCCTCGGTCGCGGTGCTCTTGCCCGAGCCGATGCCGCCGACCAGCCCGATGACCGGTTTGGATTCCGCAGACGGGGACATACCGCTACAGCGTACGCAGGGGCGGGGACTTCCTCAAGCGGACCCGCCGGCGCAGTTCCGTCTTTGACCCCCCGCCGCCGGTGGCGTAGCATGTTTCGTTTGACTCGATCACCGCAAGGAGCACGACGTGAGCAAACTCGACGAGACCATCGCTGAGCTGAAGTACACCGCCGACGGACTGATCCCCGCGATCTGCGTCGATCACGAGACGAAGCAGGTGCTCATGATGGCGTGGATGAACCCCGACTCCCTCCGCGACACCGTCCGGACCGGGAAGACGCACTTCTGGTCCCGCAGCCGGCAGAAGTACTGGATGAAGGGCGAGTCCTCCGGGCACACGCAGGAGGTCCGGGACATCTACACCGACTGCGACAGGGACACGCTGGTCATCGAGGTCGCCCAGCACGGCGCCGCCTGCCACGAGGGCTACTATTCCTGCTTCTACCGGAAGCTCACCGACGCGGGCGACTGGTCGGTCGTCGGCGAGAAGGTTTTCAACCCCGACGACGTCTACAAGAAGTAGCCGACGGCGGAACCGTACATGAAGGCGTCCGTGGGCAAGCCGATGCGTGGGTCCCGTCGCCGCATCCTCCTTGCGCTGAACGTCCTGCTGGCGATCGCGGCCGTCGCGGCGGTGACGGCGCTGGTGCTGGAATACGGCTTCCGCGAGCCGCTGCCCATCCCGGCCGGGGTCCTCCACCTCGTACAGCTCGGCGTGGTGGGCGTGTTCATCGCCGACCGGCTGCTCCGCCTGCTGATCCACCCCGACCGCCGGGGCTATTTCGAGGAGAACTGGACCGACTTCGCCCTGATCCTCCTGGCCGCGGCGCTGTTCGCCGGGCTCTACCTCGGCGGCGAGAAGCCCCTCGCCGGGGGCGAGGTGCTCTCGGCGGGCACGCTGTATATCGCGATCTCGCAGGTCTACATCGTCGTGACGCTGCTGCTGCGGGGCGTCGGGGTGAACCTCGCCTTCGCCGACCGCGGCGTGCACCCGACCTGGCTGCTGGTCGGCAGCTTCGCGGCGCTGGCGCTGACCGGCAGCGGGCTGCTGATGCTCCCGGCTGCGGTGAACCCCGACGCCTACGGAAGCTGGTACTACGACGAAGCGCTGTTCACCGCCACCAGCGCCACCTGCGTCACCGGGCTGGTGGTGCGGAACACCGGCTCGCACTTCACGTTGTTCGGACAAACGGTGATTCTCGTGCTCATCCAGCTCGGCGGGCTGGGGATCATGCTTTTCGGGACGCTCTTCGCCCTGCTGGTCGGGCGGACGCTCTCGCTGCGGACCAGCTCGGCGATGCGGGAGGTCCTCGCGGCCGAGAGCGTCGGAACGCTCGGGCGGGTGGTGAGCTTCGTGGTCGGGGTCACCCTCGCGTTCGAAGTCGTCGGCGCGGTGCTGCTCTACCCCATGTTCCTGGGCGCCCCGGACGCCCACGGGAACGTGCTCTCCCCGGCCGGGGCGGCCTGGCACAGCCTGTTTCACAGCGTCAGCTCCTTCTGCAACGCAGGTTTCGCGCTGTACGGGAACAACATGATGCAGGGCGTCCGCGAGGGCTGGTCCGCGTCGCCGCCGCTGCGGGAGCACTGGCAGGTTCACGGCGTCATGGCCCCGATGATCGTCCTCGGCGGGCTGGGCTTCCCCGTGCTCCAGGACGTGGCCGCCCGCATCCGCGCTATGGTCCGCCGGGCGCGGACGGCGCTGCGCCGCGGGGTGGGCTACCGACGGGTGCGCCTGGCGCCGCAGCGGCTCTCGCTGCATTCGAAGCTGGTGCTCTGGACGACCGGGGTGCTGCTGGTGCTCGGGGCCGGCGGACTGCTGGTGCTCGAACGCCCCACCGACACGGCCGCCCGGGTCGGCAAGATCGAAATCAAGGGCGTGGAACTGGAGCAATCCGCGACCAAGCTGGAGAACCTCCCGCCCGGCAAACGCCTTCGCGCCGCGGCGTTCCAGAGCGTCACCGCGCGGACCGCCGGGTTCAACACGGTGGACATGGACGAGCTCAGCTCGGCGGGCAAGCTGTGGATGTGCCTGCTGATGGTCATCGGCGGCTCACCGGCCAGCACGGCCGGGGGCGTCAAGACCGTCACGATCGCCCTGCTGGCGGTCACCGCATACGGGGTGATCCGCCGTCGCGGCGAGGTGGAAGTCTTCCGCCGGAGCAT
>CAYTQL010000013.1:13026-15975 GCA_964439555.1 uncultured Planctomycetaceae bacterium
GCACCGGACCTGCTCCGGAAGACCGTAACGCTTGCCGTGCTGTATCTGCTGCTGGTGATTGCGGTTACACTGAGCCTGTCCGCCGCGATGCGCGGCGAGCGGTTTATCGACGTGCTGTTCGAGTCCTGCAGCGCCTGCGGAACGGTGGGGCTCTCGACCGGCGTGACGACGCGCCTGGGGTTCTTCGGGCGTCTGCTGATCACCGCGGCGATGTACCTTGGGCGAATCGGACCGGTGACGCTGCTGTTCGCCCTCACCGCCCGGATGCGCCCGGCCGAGTACAGCTACGCCACCGAAGGCGCAATCATCGGATAATCCATCGCTTCGCCGGCGTCGATCCGCCGCCTCGTCGACGGCAGCGGCGTCGCGCTTGGTCGATGCGGCGAGGGTGGCGAGGCAACGAGTCAACGGAGCAACGAGGCATCGAGAAGGCGAGGCAACCCTCATGGAGCGTTACGCGGTTATCGGGCTGGGTCGGTTCGGGGCCCGGCTGGCGCAGTTGCTCAGCGAGGCCGGCGCCGAGGTCATCGCCGTGGACCGGCGGCGCGAGCTGGTCGAGGGCGTCCGGGACCTGGTGACCCTGGCCGTCTGCCTCGACGCCACCGACGAACAGGCCCTCAAGGCCCAGAGCATCGACAAGGTGGACGTCGCGGTCGTCGGCATCGGCGCCGCCTTCGAAGAAAGTGTGCTGACGACGGTCCTGCTCCGCCAGCTCGGGGTCGAACGCGTGATCTCCCGGGCGACCAGCAGCATCCGCGGGCGGATCCTCCAGCAGGTCGGGGCCCACGAGATCGCCAACCCCGAGCGCGAGTCGGCCGAGCGATGGACCCACAAGCTCCTCGCCCCGCAGATCATGGAACGCCTGGAGCTCGGCGACGGGTACAGCCTGGTGCAGGTCGCCGCCCCGGAAAACTTCGTCGGCAAGACCCTCGCCGACCTCGACGTCCGAAGGAAGTACCGGGTCACCGTCGTCGCCCTCCGACGCACCGTCGAGGAAACCGCCCCCGGCGGCGCCAAACGCTCCCGCCACTACGTCATCTCCGTCCCCATGGCCGAGAGCGTCATCAAGGAAGGCGACGTGCTCTTCCTCATCGGCGCCGACGAAGCCATCCAGGAGTTTCCCAGCGGGTAGGAACGCCCGCAAGCCGACGACCGACGGACGGAACGCCCGGCAGGTCCAAAAGGAAAGGGGCACGCAGTGAAGTATCGGGCCGTGGTGTTTGATCTGGACGGAACGCTGCTGGATACGCTGGAGGATCTGGCGAACGCGACGAACGCGGCGCTGCGGGAGATGGCTCTGCCGGTGCACGAGGTGGAGGCGTATCGGTACTTCGTCGGGGACGGGCTGCGGAAGCTGGTAGAGCGGGCCCTCCCGGCCGAGCGGGAGGGCGAGGCGGATTTCCGGCGGGCGATGGCGCTCTTCCGCGAGCACTACGGGCGGAACTGGAAGGCCCGCACGCGCCTCTACGACGGCGTGCCCGACATGCTCGATGCAATGACCGAGCGCAACCTGCCCCTGGCCGTGCTGAGCAATAAGCCCCACGAATTCACCGTCCGCTGCGTCGGCGAGTTGCTCGGGCGATGGTCCTTTGCGGCGGTCCAGGGCGTGAACGACGCGACGCCGCCGAAGCCCGAGGTCACCGGCGCGCTGGCTGCCGCCGCACGGCTTGGCGCGGAGCCGGCGGAAATCCTCTACCTCGGAGACACCGGGACGGACATGCGCACGGCCGCGGCGGCGGGGATGTTCCCCGTCGGGGCGACCTGGGGCTTTCGGACGGAGGAAGAACTCCGCGAGAACGGAGCGGCCGTCATCGCCCGCCACCCGCGCGACGTCCTCGAGTTGCTCTGACGCGCCGCCGCCCCGACCGGCGCGGCGCGAACGCCACTCCTACCCCGCTTCGGCGGCGGCTTCGGGCGATTTGCTGCGGAGCAGGGCGAGGAAGGTTCGCTCGGCCGGTCCCGGCGCCTTTCCACGGCGGCGGAGGATGCCGATCGGGCGTGCCCACTGCTGGGGCTTGGCGAAGGGCACGTAGACGAGGTCCCCGTGCTCGACCTCGCGGCGGACGTTGTCGGCCGGGAGAACCGCGACGCCGCAGCCGACCTCGATCGCCCGCTTGAGCAGCTCGATGTTGTCGAACTGCATGGTGATCTCGACGCTGACCCGCTCGGACTTGAGGATCTTGTCCACGAAGCGGCGGGTGGGGATGTTCGCCTCGAACCCGACGAACGCCTCGCCGTCGAGGTCGCCCGGGGAAGCCTTCGCCCGCCCGGCGAGGCGGTGGTCCGGCGGGCAGACGAGGCCCATCTCCTCGCTGACAAGCGGGATGATCTGCACCGAACGGTTCTTCTCCGGGCAGGCGACGACGCCGAGGTCCATCTCGCCGCTGATGATCGCGGCGTAGATGCGGTTCCAGCGGGTGTATTCGATGTGCAGGTTCACCTCGGCGTGCTCGGCGAGGAAGCGCCGGACGTAGGGATCGAGCAGGTAGAACCCGACGGAGTAGATCGTGCCCACCCGCAGGACGCCGCGGACGGCGTTGGCGGCGCTGCGGACCTCCCCGAGCATCTGTTCGTAGCGGCGGACGATCTCCCGGGCGCCCTGGTAAAAGGCCTTGCCCGCCTCGGTCGGTGCGACCATCCCCCCCCCGCGGGAGATCAACTGCACCGACAGATCGCCCTCGAGCTTGGCGAGTTGCTGCGAGACGGCCGATTGGGAGACGTAGTTCGCCTCGGCCGCCTTGGAGAAGCTGCCGGTGTCCACGAGGTCGCAGAAGGTCTTGAGCGTGTCGATCTTCATGAGCGTTCTTCCGAATGCTTAGGAAAGCTTACGCTCATGTTAGCGGAGCTTATGCGCCCGAAGCAACGACAACGTGCACGCCCTCGCCCGGTGCGCGTCCGCTTTGCGGCGCAGGCGTCTGGTCCATGCCGCGAACCGGTCGCGCACGCTCA